>DVNP01000165.1 GCA_018714285.1 Candidatus Caccomorpha excrementavium
ATACAAGGCCGGACGGAAGTATTCTCGGTCAGAGGATTACCCCTCTCTCAACGGTCGGAGTCTATGTACCCGGCGGCAAGGCGGCATATCCGTCTTCTGTGCTGATGAATGTGATTCCGGCAAGAGTCGCCGGAGTAGACCGAATAGTCATGACAACACCTCCGGGAAGGGATGGCAGAGTCTATGAGGGTACGCTGGCTGCCGCGGCGGTAGCGGGAGTGGATGAAATCTATAAGGCAGGCGGTGCTCAGGCAGTCGCGGCGCTTGCCTTTGGAACGGAGAGCATTCCGAAGGTTGATAAAATCGTAGGTCCCGGCAATATCTATGTCGCTCTTGCCAAGAAGGCGGTATACGGTTATGTCAGCATTGATTCTATTGCGGGACCCAGCGAAATCCTGGTCCTTGCGGATGAGACAGCCAATCCGAGGTATGTGGCGGCGGATCTTCTGTCTCAGGCCGAGCATGACGAGCTTGCGAGTGCAATTCTGATTACCACTTCAAAGGAGCTTGCAAAGAACGTGGCGGATCAGATTGAGCAATTTCTTGAAACGTTATCAAGAAAGGAGATTATCGCAAAGTCTCTTTCCAATTACGGGTATATTCTGCTTGCCGATACAATGGAACAGGCAATCGATGCCGCGAATGAGATTGCCTCCGAGCATCTTGAGATTATAACTTCGGATCCTTTTGCGGTCATGACGAAAATCCGCAATGCGGGAGCGATTTTCCTCGGAAGCTATTCCAGTGAGCCGCTTGGCGATTATTTCGCCGGACCGAATCATGTTCTGCCGACGAACGGTACTGCCAGATTCTTTTCTCCCTTAAGCGTGGATGATTTTATTAAGAAATCCAGTATTATCTCGTATACAAAAGAAGCTCTGGAGCCGGTATCTCAGGATATTATCCGTTTCGCCAATGCGGAAGGGCTGAGCGCGCATGCCAATTCTATTGCCGTGCGGTTTGAATAAGAGGTTTACTTCATGTAATTTTAACAAATGATACAATTGAAATTTGTTGAAAATTATGTATAATAAAAATAGCCAGATAGATAGTGTATTTGTATAAAATTTTAAAAGCACGGCAGAGGGCCGATACAGGAGGAGATATGGACAGGACAGCCAGAGTAGAACGGAATACAAAGGAGACGCAGATTGTTCTTTCTATGAATCTGGATGGGAATGGTATATCCCGTATTAATACGGGGATTGGGTTTTTCGATCATATGCTGACTAATTTTTCAAAACATTCCTTTATTGATCTGGAAGTCAATGTTAAGGGGGATCTGTATGTGGACGGCCATCATACGGTGGAGGATACGGGAATTGTATTCGGCCAGGCGCTGAAGCAGGCGTTAGGGAGCAAGGAAGGGATACGCCGGTATGGGAGCGCTGTTCTTCCGATGGATGACACACTGGTTTTATGTGCGTTGGATTTGTCCGGCCGGCCATATCTGAATTATGGGATTCATCTCACCGTCCCAAAGGTAGGAGAGTTTGATACAGAGCTGGTAAGAGAGTTTTTCTGGGCGGTTTCTTACAGCGCCGGCATGAATCTTCATATGAAACAGCTTGACGGTGTGAATCATCATCACATCATTGAATGTGTATTTAAGGCCTTTGCCAGAGCTCTGGATGAAGCGGTCAGATATGATTCCAGAATATCCGGCGTGCTTTCAACGAAAGGTGAGATTTAATGGAATAAATAGTATAAGGAGGCGAATGATATGATACTATATCCGGCTATTGATATTCGAAACGGTCAGTGTGTCCGGCTGCGTCAGGGGCAGTTTCATGACGCGGAGGTATATTCTCACTCACCGGTTAAGATTGCAAAGCTTTGGGAGGCGCAGGGAGCGTCCCATATTCATATCGTTGATTTGGATGGCGCGCTTGCAGGGCGTTCCATGAACGAAGATGTAATCCGGGACATTGTATCATCCGTTAACATACCGGTTCAGACAGGCGGAGGAATCCGTACAATCAAGGATATTGAAACCAAGCTGTCGCTGGGAGTATCGAGAGTCATTATCGGTACCAAGGCAGTCGAGAATCCACAGTTCGTAAAAGAGGCAATTGCCTGCTTCGGACCTGACCGGATTGTGGTCGGAATCGATGCCAAGCAGGGGATGGTTGCAATTCAGGGCTGGGAGAAGGTCAGCAATTATAAGGCAGTTTCTCTGGCGCTTGAGATGAAGGAATATGGCGTAAAGACCATTGTATATACCGATATTACCAGGGACGGGATGCTTCAGGGACCGAATATCGAGCATACGAAGGAGATTGTACGTATTACTGGATTGTCTGTGATCGCATCGGGGGGAGTTGCATCCATGAAGGATTTGGAGTCGGTTTATCAGATTCCGGTAGCGGGAGTGATTATCGGGAAAGCTCTGTACGAGAATCGGATCGATCTGTGCGAGGCAATTGCGAAGTTTGAAAAGCAGTAAGAGCGGCAGAGAGCAAGGAGGCTTACGTGGGAGAAAAAAAAATTATTCCGTATATTTATGCCGAAAATGAGCTGCCTCAAAGTATTGCTGCGAAGGCGGCGGCTTATGAGGAGGCAGGTGCGGACGAATTATTCATATATAATTTCTCGGCGCTGGAACAGGATCAGGAGGAATTTTTAAAGGCCGTTAAAGCGGTATGCAAAGAGGTAGAGATTCCGGTTCTGATCGGCTGTCTGGTGAGACGGTTCGAGGATGTAAAAAAGGCATTCTATACCGGAGCCGCGCAGGTTGTGATTCCATATGCAAGGCTTGCGGACAAGAGTGTTATCAGAGAAGCTTCTATGAGGTTTGGCAAAGACAAGATTCTGGCGCTTCTGGATGCGGGCGGCGTAGGAGCTGACGGCGCGCCGGTTCCCTATGCTGAGCCGTTTGAGCCGGTTGCGGCAAAGGATTCCGAAGCCGGAACCGTGTTGTCTTTGCTGAAGGAATACGGCGTGGCGGGTGTAATCCTGAAGCATGTAACGCTGACCGGACAGATGAAGGAACGTCTGGAGGCTTCCGAGCTTCCAATCATTATCCGAGACAGCCTGATTCGCAATGACATGGAAGAGTTGCTTGCCGTGAACCGGGTGGTCGGCGTGGCGACCAACTATTATGAGAATAAGGATATACGGAAAATCAAAAGGAGCTTAAAGGAAGCGGGATTTTCGGTCAATACCTTTGAGAGCAGCCAGAATTTTGCGGATTTCAAACTTAATTCCGACGGACTGATTCCGGTGGTGGTACAGGATTACAGGACGAATGAAGTATTGATGATGGCTTATATGAACGAGGAGGCGTACCGGAAGACGATTGAGACCGGGCGGATGACATATTTCAGCAGGAGCAGGCAGAAGCTCTGGGTAAAGGGAGAGACCTCCGGCCATTATCAATA
>DVNP01000166.1 GCA_018714285.1 Candidatus Caccomorpha excrementavium
CAGATCCAGATCATGAGCTGTCGCAATATCATAGAGCTCCTGATACATTTCCGGCACTACAAAGTCATCACTTTCTACAATGCCGATATACTCTCCTTGAGCCATATCGATTCCTAAATTCATCGTATGGCCATATCCTGCATTCACTTTGTTAATTACTTTAATCCGGGTATCTGCCTGTGCATATTCTCGGAGAATATCCATACATGAATCCGACGATCCATCATTCACACAGATAATTTCGATTTCCCGAAGCGTTTGACCCATGATGCTATCCAAGCATTCCCTTAGGTATTGCTCTACATTACATACCGGCACAACAACCGATACCTTAACTGGCTTTTGGGGTTGTATGTCAAAATTAATCATCTCATGAATGACAACCTTTTCTTTTGTTAGATTTACTGCTTTTTCATATTGACTGATATAATCCGTTTCTTCTTTTACTTCATATACAGTCTTCTTGTTCCTCTGCTTCATCGCTTGCTTTCTCCTATTCATCCAAGCACATTCCTTACCATCCCCGAATCTTCCTCGGCACCCAAGTCACCGCCTGTCCAATCCGGTAAGACCATGATTTTCGTATTTCTTCCAAACTATGCTTATAGAACTCCGCTTCCTGCGCGCTTACCGATACCGGGGCGCCCGGAACGAAATTCATCTGTTCCTCTATCCGCTTTCTAAGCTCCAGATTCTCGAACTTCAGCCGTTCCACCCGGAATGTTGTATAATCATTCTCCGCCGACAGAATCGCTTTCATTTGTTCATATTCTTCCTTATATTCGAACCACTCTGGCGGGGCATGGCTGATTCCGAGCTCGTCAAACCACTCCTTCTTCAGCCTGTCATACAGTCTGCTCCCTTCATTTTCCGGCAGGGAATTCAGGTTCCACAGACAGCTGTGAAGAGCGTAATCCACGAACCGCCTTTCCTGAGCCTTCCATATTCCCATTGCCTTAAGCTCCTTCTTTATCCCGGTCAAAGCCTGATAGAAGCATTCCCATGATCGGGATCTTGTTGCCGACAGCGAGCTTCTCACGTTCCGCCTCTGATTATACAGGAACTGGTCACAGGTTGTAATCCGTCCCGCCTTGAACAGAGATGCATATACAAAATACATATCATTCGTAGTCCTCTGCTCCTGGAACCAAAGCTCATTATTCAGCACAAAGCTTCGCAGATACAGCTTATCCCACGCCCAGCCCATAACATTCCGGAATATGCTGCATTCAATCTGCTCGGCCGAGAACGGGCGCCAGGCCGGAAGCCTGTCAAGCCGTAGAGAATACGTACAGGGATTCGTGCTTCCTGTTTCATTATCGTACTGCATGGACCGATATATCGTAATCTCCGCCTGATCTTCCTCTGCCTTCCGGTATGCCGTCTCCAGCATTGCCGGTTCGAACCAGTCGTCCGAGTCCAGGAAGGAGAGGTATTTCCCGCAGGCCTCTTTCAGACCAAGATTTCGCGCAGCGCCCGCTCCCTGGTTTTTTGTTGTAAATATCGTAAATCTTGTGTCTTTTGCGGCATATTCCCGCAGGATTGCAGGGGAATTGTCATCGGAACCGTCATCGATACACAGAATTTCAATTTCCTTCAGCGTCTGGTTTACCAGACTGTCCAAGCATTGTCTCAGATACGCTTCTCCGTTATAGACCGGCAGAATGACAGATACCTTAATCCGATTCTGTTCTGTTGTGTAGTAATATTCCTCCGGATCGCGTATGATCCCTGACAGCTCCGTCCACTCCTGCGGAGTGAATATGGCCTTGTCAAGCTCTCCCGCCTGCTTTGCCTCCCGGTATTCCTCGGACATCCGTCTGATGTATTCCTTCCGGAATTTCGGCGCAATCCGCTGCAGATTGAACCGATAGGTGTGAAGCTTCTTCATCTGAAAGACATCCATGAACTGTTTCTTCCGTTCCGGATCCTCACAGAGGAATTCATAGATATGACGATATTCCTCATTAACACAGTAGACCTTCTCTTTGCTGGCAACGGATGAGGAAGGGTTATCTCTGCGGTTCATATAGAAGGGACGGTTCAGGAACAGAATCCGTCTGGCATGACAGAAGCCCTTGAAATAGAATCCGTTGTCCTGATAAGAGGCTCCCGGTGTGCAGTTATGGAATATGTTATGCTCCAGAATGAAATCTCTCCGGTAGATTCCGGACCAGGTATTCATAATGAACCGAAAGCACCCCTTTTCCTGTCCCGGATCGATGACCCGGTTATAATTCTCTGCGGAACGCGCCACATGATTGTAGGTCTTCTCCTGCGCCTTTCCTTCTCCCGTGAACCGGTAGAAGTCCGCCTTAACAATCTCACACTGATGGGATACCGCCGCGCGGTATAATGTCTTATACATGGCAGGGAGTACATAATCATCCGGCTCCGCAATTCCGATATATTCACCCCCGGCAGCCCGGATTCCGATATTCATGGAATCTCCGTAGCCTGTATTTTCTTTATTAATAATCCGGATGCGCGAATCCTTTTTCACGTATTCCTCAAGAATTCCGGGGCATCCGTCCGTTGAACCGTCATTGACGCAGATGATCTCGATCTCCTTTAATGTCTGCGCCCGGAGGCTGTCCAGGCATTGCCTCAGATAACGCTCCACATTGTATACCGGTACAATTACAGATACCGCAATCTTATCTGTCCGCATTGTTTTCACCTCTGCTCTTCCCGTATCTTCCGGAAGATTTCTGTCAGTCTCGTGTAATAATCGTCTGCCGATGCCATCCGGCAGAAGTTCTCATGCGCCTGTCTTCCCATTTCTCCCAGCAGGGAACGGTTCTCGATCAGGAATTCCATGGCCTCTGCCAGCGCCTTTGCGGAACCGGTCGGCACAATGAGTCCGCCTCCCCTGGCAAGATAATTTGCTCCGACATTCTCCGTTACAAGCAGCGCCCTCCCGTACATGGCTCCTTCAAGAGCGGTCAGGGAACAGGATTCGTCAAAGGACGGCACCAGAATCACATTGGCGTTCCGAAACAGCCTGCGCTTTTTTCTGTGTCCGGTTACTTCCCCGTGATAGACAATGCCGGGATTCTCCTCCAGCTTCAGCTCTTCCCAGTAGTCCCTGGCCCATTCCGGCTTTCTCCCCGCAATGTCCAGCACCGCGCGCTCTGCCGCTGCCGGAGAGAGCAGGTTCATTGCCTCCGCGGCCACTGCGATTCCCTTTCGCTGCTCGATGGTTGCCGCAATCAGGAAATGAACCTTTCCGCCCCGAATTCGGTTCTCGCCCGGCCGAAAAAGAAGTGGCGGAATCAGAAAGTTCGGAAGCATCCAAAGCCTTTCGGGACAGTATGTTCTGCTGATAAACCTTCCCGCATAGGCGCTGACGCAGACCGGATAGTACGCATAACGCACATATGCCTCATCCAGGTTACAGTCGCGGATAATGTCCGGAAGATTCTGCGCCTCCCGGATATACAGAAGCGTCGGTATCTTCTCCTGAAGCTCCTGCGCCTGCCTGCCGCAGAATATCGTGTTGGCAATCACCAGATCATACCGTCCGCCGGATATCCGCGGAAGCTCTGCGCGCAATATTCTGACCCGGAATCCGCGCCGGTGAAACTCCTTCTTAAACGGCCCGTCCGCAAGGGTGTATACCGTCACCCGGTGCCCGTGCCTTCTAAGTACCCGCGCCACATTCAGCAGGCTGTTCGGCGCTCCGGTATAGGTCATCTCGTGCGACAGAAGAAGAATCCTTCGAAATTCCGGACCTTCCGTTCTGTCACCGGTCTTTGGGACTCCGGATTTTACTTCCGTCCGATTCTTCCTTCCCATCACACATTCCTCTCCATAATGTCTGATACAAACCGAAGAAAATCCTTCTGCTCCAGAAGCAGCCGAAGCGGCGCGTAAGCGTCCCTGCCGCTGATCGGACACCAGACCGGCCACTGCTTCGCAAAATCCAGAATCCCTCTGTGAATCTCCCGAACCATGTCAGGAGGCACATCCGGCTCCTTGCACACTGCCGCAGCCCGGTTCTGATTCTCATCCCAGACCAGCTTCTTCAGGCTGCCTTTTTCCGAGCCCAGAAGAAATTCTATGGCAAGATTATGCCCCTTCCCTTCGTCATGGAACTTCCACAGATCCCGGTTATGACTTTGAGAAAACAGATAACTCACCAGCTTTCCTCCGGTCAGCTCCGCTTCACTGCAGTCCGGCTCCATGCTGTGAAGGGTATTCGTCCCGGCCAGCAGCCCTGTAATCTCGCAGTCCAGTCCCCAGATACGATTCACGGCGCAGTCCAGAGTCATCGGCCCGCTTCCGGCCCATCCGACATCGATGGCGCAGACTCTTTTACAGTTACGCAGCACTTCTGCATAATACCGTTTCGCCGCTTCCGACTCCTCCCGGTAATGAGCAGGCACCTCTTCCCAGTGTCTGACAAGATATTCTTCTGTTCGTTCTGCCGCCTGCTCTGTCAGGATTCCATCCTGCGACAGCCCTGTCTCCGCGCACAGCCCGGGCAGCATATCCGAAAGCTCCATACTCTCAAGAATCTGCCTCATGGAATAGGACTGATTTGCCTTATGATGCAGAAACCGCCGGAAATAATCATATCTTGTTATATCCGCGCTGATTTTCGCGGCTGCCAGACGCGACCAGTGAACATACTCTGTCTTCCCTTCCGATGCCTCTCCGGGATACAGCAGATTATAAACCCTGTGCAGAATGTCTCCGTCCCTTGACAAAAACAGCAGCTTATCCGCCGCGTGTTCCGCCGCATATTCATGGATAAACCGGCAGTATCCGGTTACAAGCAGCCCTCCGTATACGAATCCCAGCTCGTATTCCAGACTGTATTCCTCCCTGCCGTTATAAAGCCGCGCATTCACAATGCCGTTATACACCGATCCAGTCAGCGCCGACATATCCCGCGGACGATTGGACATCCCGGCCTGATTGACATTCCGGTAAGGCTCCGTATGGAATCCGTGTTTCCTGGCCTGTTTTCCGTCCGATTCCGGATGATCGCCGACATGAACATACGATGCTTCCTTTCCTGATTGCTCCCTGACGATCTCATACAATGTCCCCTCCCATTTGGAAGCCCTGTACTCGCATGAGATATAATATCTGTCAATTCCATAGAAGCCGCGCGCTTCCAGGATCTGCCGGATTACATCGGACGGAAGATACATATCCGAAATACAGATCAGCCGCTTCCCGAATGGTTTCAGACATTCAAAGACTTCCTTCATATAAGGATTCGCAAAGCACAGCTCCACCTCTGCCTGAACCTCCGCCCGCTCCGCTTCTTCCCCGGGAATCCCCGTCATCCGGCTGACTCTGGCGCAGATCTCAGCCAGCGTCACCTCTCCGCACCCGATGTTCCAAAGAGCATCCTTCCTGGCATCCTGCTCTGCCTGTCTGCGGATTGCTTCATAATTCAGACAACCCAGCCTCTCCCCCGCCACAAAGAACAAATCGGACGGCCGGGCGAACGGGCGCAGAAGCAGAGTATCAAAGATATCAAACGATATCACATCATACTCTGCCAGACGTTCTGCCAGCTCCTGCGGCTTTAAGATGCCCCGTCTGGAGGATTCCGGACAACCAAAAGAAATCTTCCTCCCCGCGTCCGGTTCATAGTATTCCCGCTCCAGACGTCTCCCGCCAAGGGTCTGTATCAGATTCCATTTGATTAATGCCGCCCAGGATACGGCCTGCCATAGACGGCCGCTGTGCCTGTTCCGCAGCTCTCTGTATCGCTTCTGAATAGCGGGCGAGCGGTTTACCAGCCCCTGATACAGGGACAGTTTCAGATCCATCGTGATTCTCCTTTTGCTGACTTACACCGGTCAGGCTTTCGCGTTCATGTAGCTGCGGTAGCTCTGGCACACCGCCTCTGGCGCGCCGTCCATCTTAAGAATTCCCTTCTCCAGCCAGACCGCCCGGCTGCAGTGGCTGATAATCGTCTCCGTCGAATGAGACACCATCAGCACGGTCGCCCCTCCATGTATCAGCTCATGAATCCTTCTCCCGCTCTTCCTGCGAAATGCCATATCCCCGACACTTAAGACCTCATCCAGAACCAGGATATCCTTGAAATCTCCTGCTGTCGCAATCGCAAAACCAAGTCTCGCGGACATGCCGGAAGAGAATTTCTTAATTTTCTCATTCATAAATCCTTCCAGCTCCGCGAACTCCACGATCTTCTCATAATGCTGATCCAGGAACGCCTTGCTGTAGCCAATCAGCGAGCCGTTCAGATAGACATTCTCCTTTGCCGTCAGCTCTCTGTCGAATCCCGTTCCAAGCGTAAGCAGCTGAACCTTTCTCTTATCAACCTTCAGCTCCCCTTTTGTCTGCTTTAAGACTCCGGCAATAATCTTAATCAGTGTGCTCTTGCCGGAACCGTTGGAACCCACAATTCCAAGAACCTCCCCGGATTTGACATTCAGGGTAATATCCTGAAGAGCATGCAGAATCCGGTATTCATTTCTCCCCTGCAGGCCGCGCACAACCCGCTCCTTCAGACTGTCGCAGGGCTCTACCGCCAGCTTGAAGTCCATGCACAGATCCTTTAACTCAATAATATTTGTATCTTCCATAATCCGCTCTACCTTTCCGCTTCCTAAAGACTCCTACCACAGATGCATCATCAGCTTATGCTCCGTCTTCCGGAATACAAGCAGCCCGACCAGATAACCGCCGGCGGCCCAGCCAATCATCCGAAGCCATTCCGCGCCGTCCGGCCATTGTCCGTATATCATAACCTTCCGGAAGCAGTGAATAAAATTGTACACAGGATTATTTTCGATGAATACACGAATCGGACCGCTTAAATAGTCCACAGAATAAAAGATTGCCGACAAATACATCCACATCATCAGTAAGACTGAATACAGATACCGAATATCGCCGAACAGCCCATACAGACATGACAGAATATAGCCGATTCCCATTGAGAACATCAGTGTGCAGAGAAAAACAACAGGCGCCAGCAGCATGGTAAGGCTCGGAGGAATCCGGAAGATCACCAGCAACACCAGAAATGCGATAAATGTATATCCGAAATTAATTGCCGCGGTGAACACTCTTGACATCGGAAAAATAATCTTCGGCTGCTTCACCTGAGTCAGCAGCGTCTTATTATCCACCAGTGAGGTCATTGCGGAATTTGTCGCTCCGGAGAAAAGCTGCCAGAGAATCTGCCCCGCCATCAGGTACAGAGGATAATATTCTATGCTTCTCTGAAAGATCTGCGTGAACACCACCGCCATTACAATCATCGTCAGCAGCGGATTCAGCACGCTCCACAATATCCCCAGATACGTTCTTGTATACTTCCTCTTAATCTCCCTCGACGAAAGCTGCCTTATTACAAACAGATACTGTTTTATTTGTTCTGTATTAATTTTCATCTTCATTCCATTCCTTCCTGGATCTTCATCTTCTCCATCCCATTAACTGCTTTACTCCATACAGCAGATATTTATGAAGAATCTCCTCCCTGTATCCCCTGCTCCCTTTTTCCCCGCTCCGCGCAAGGCTTCCCTCAGGCCAGGCGCTGACTCCCATACTGCTTCCCTTCGCTCCCCTGCACAATCCGGCCAGCCGCCGGATCAATCTCCTCGCTTTTTTCTCCTGCTCCGTGAACACCGGCGCCGTCTCTCTGACCGCCCCCGCAATCACATCATCCGTGAACAGCAGGGTTCCGAAATACTCTGCCTCTTCCGGCGAAGGTCTCGTCATCAGACGCTTCCAGATCTCAAAGCTGATCCTCTTTCCCGCGTCCTGCCCCCGCGCCCGGACGCTCTCCGAATCCGGATACTCCCTCAGATACTCGTTTACAAAGAGAGTCAGCAACCTCTCCTCCCATTCCATCCGCTCCCGGTTCGGACTGCCTCCCGGCTCCGTAACCGGACAAACGCTTTTGTCCGGGGCTGTCTCATACCCGATACAGCTCCCCTCCGGAGAACTGAATACACACTCAAACAGGCAATTATTAAAATAGACCTTTTCCCGAAGTCCCCGGCGCGGCGAAAAATACCATGTCTGATAGGCCGAAGGATCCGCGCCTGCCGGAAGAGAATATAATCCGTAATAATATCCCGACAGCTTCCTGTCCGCATCACCCGCACATTTCAGGAGCGCTTCCAGGGTCTGCTGGATACTCCCTACCCAGCCGCTGTCCGCTAATACATACGGAACCGGATCCGTCAGCCCCTCCTGTCTCAGATATCCGGCAGCCGCCGCAAACGCCTTCCTGGACTTCTCCTCCACCGCCGCGCGCAGTCTGCGATCCTCTCTCAGCCTGTCCTTCCAGCCGCCAAGCCGGATATAGGGGATCTCCTCCCGAACGGCAGCCCAAAGCGCCTCTCCAGACAGCTCCGGCCAGTAACCGGCCGCGATATCAAGCGCCTCCTCTGTTGTCAGCCCGGCTCTCTGCATCATAACAAGGAAGTTAACCCGCAGTCCGCCCAGGCACAGCTTGTCCACACAGCCCTCCCAGTCAAGGTGATACTGCGGAACTCTCCACGCATAACGCGAGCCGTACAGATATCTGCACTCAACAGGAAGTCCGCGTCCGGCGCAGAACTGTTTCGCCATCCGGTACATCAGATATCCGTCCCTTGCCAGGAAGTACACTCTCTGCTTTCCTTCCGCCCCGGCCCGTTCCAGAATCCATTCCACAAAGCAGGACAAAGCAGGAAGGATTCCGCAGATCAGGGCATCCTGCGCCGCAGGCCCCGCCTGCTCTTCATCAAAGACCTTCTTTCTCGTCCGTCCCGCAGCCAGCGCCAGCCGCCAATCGAAGCGTTCCAGAATTCTCATATAATCCGATTCCATGGTCTATCCCTCTGATAATCTTCTGACAGCCCGGATTACGCTCCCCGGTACAAGCCCCGCGAAGACAGGTCTCAGCATCCCCGCAATTCTCCTCGGTCCTGACACCGGAAGTCTCGGAAAATACCTTCTGCGCAGCTTCATTTCACAGATTCGATCCCGAAAGGTCCGTCTTCTATAAGCTGCCCGATCCTCTCTGTAGCACAGCAGCTCCTCCGGCAGGTTATACCCCCTGCATCCTTTCAGATACAGACGCAGGAACAGTTCATAATCCTCGCAGCGCCTTGTCTCCTCCGAAACCAGGTATCCTCCCTCTCTTCTGAGAACATCTGTCCGGAACATAACGGTCGGGTGAATAAACGGCGAATATCTTATATAATCTTCCGCCTGCGGTTCTTCCTTCATCCTGCGTTCTCCCCATATGCCGGCATCATCAATCAGCTTCGCGCCGCTGCCCACAAATGCCGTCTCCGGATGATTCTCCAGATACGCATACTGTCTGGTCAGCCGCTCCGGCAGACAGATGTCATCCGCATCCATCCGCGCAAGATATTTTCCGGAAGCCTCTTTGATACACTGATTCAGCGCATAGGCAAGACCATGATTCCTGCTCTCTCCAAGAAGCCGGATTCGCGAATCTCTTCCCGCAACCTGTTCAAGCAGCTTTCTTCCTGCTTCTTTCGATCCGTCATCAAAGATCAGGAATTCCAGATCCTGAAAGCTCTGTGTCAGGACTGAATCCACCGCCTGCAGAAGCTGTTCTTCCTTTGTCTGATTGTATACTCCCATGATTACGCTGATTACAGGCATTGATATATCTCCCTCATAACCTCCCGGGCATGCGCGGCATCATACTGCTGCGCCGTCTTTCTCGCCTTCTTTCCCATCCTTCGACGCAGGGCAGGACTCTGAACGAGCCTGCGGATAGCCGCCTGATAAGCCTCCGGCGTATTCCTGCAGACAATCCCGTTGCTGTCATCTACTATGTACTCTCTTGTTCCGCGATTATCACTCGTAATAATCGGAAGACCGACTGCCATCGCCTCAAGCACCGACATCGGCAGACCCTCCCGGATGGAAGGGAAGATGAAACAATCCGCGCTGCACAGAATCTGCGTAATGTCCTCCCGAAAACCCGCAAGCACAACCCTTCCTTCCAGCTTCAGCTCCCGAATCAGCGCTTCTAACCTCCCCTGTTCCGATCCCTTTCCGCAGATCAGATACCGAAGATTCGGATCCTCAAGTCCTGCCAGAGCGCGTATCACAACCTCATGATTTTTATTCCGGTTCAGTTCTCCAACCGACACGAGCAGAAAATTCTCCGGAGAGAATCCGAATTCCTTTCTCTTCGCCGCGGCCTCCTTCCGATCCGGAACGGCGAATCGGTCCGGCTCAAGGCCGGCTCCCAGTGTCTGGTATACCAGGCACTGCTGCCCGGTCCAGGGCTGCTGCTGTTCACAGAACTTCTTTGCGCGCAGATAATCCTCCCGGTTAATCGTCAGCAGTACATCCGTATACAACGACATCCTGCACTCCACCGGATAATACAGAAGCCATCCCGAAAGAGGTCCTCCCTGATAGAAATGAAAGCCGTGCGCCGTATACAGGACCTTCACCCGATCCGGCCCCTTTCTTCTCTTTCTCGCTGCCAGCCTGGTCAGAACGCCTGCCACGGGCGTATGACAGTGAATCAGGGAATATTCATTCTCACCGAGCAGATGCTTCAGCTGCCGGTAAGCCCTCCCGTTCTGAATCATATGCCGGGGAGAGCGGGCAAAATCAATCTGGTGACAGCATATACCCTGCTGCTTTAGAAATTCCATATCATATTCATAAATCCGGATATTAAAATTAGACGCATAATGAACCTCGTACCCCAGCTGCTGCAGAATACGGGCATTCCCCAGCTCGAACCGCGGCAGAAACCCGCCGACCGTAGCTGTAATCAGAGCTTTTTTCCTGTCCATAACCATACACCGCGATGTTCAAAAATACACTGCATTTCACAGAAAGGCATTGCATTTCGAAGAAAGGCATTGCATTTCGAAGAAAGGCATGCTTCGCCATGAACTCCCGCAACCCTGCGGCAGCCCTCTCCATGCCTTTATAACCTTCCGCCACCGTCAACGCGCAAAAGCGACGATTGCCGTTTTGGAATTTTCTACTTCATCGCTTCCGATTCTCTTTTGAGCACTATCATCTTGCTTTGGATATATTCCCTGTCGCTGTGATCAAGCTGATTGTAACGTTCCAGCAATATCAGCTCATCCCCCGTCAGCTCCCTGCACAGCCGAAGCCTCCTTTGCCTCTCTTCCTCTGTCCGGAAGGCCGCAGATTCATCTTCCTGTCCGGAATCCTCTCCTAACAGCAGATAATCCGTCGTTACTCCAAAATACCTTGCGATCTTCACCACTGCCTCCAGCGATGGCTTCGCTTTTCCCTTCTTCCATTCCGATATGGCACTATTGGAGAGCCCCAGGTCCATCGTCAGCTTTCGATTGGATATATGCCTTTCTTCGGTCAATTTCAATATTCTGTCAATGACTGGCATGCGGCCTCCTTTCGCAGAGCTGTCCGCCCCGCGAATTCAAAAATTCTAAACATATCCTTATATAAGGTATCAGATCAGTATAAAGATGTCAAGGCAAAACTTCGTAAATTCTAATTTATTGTCGTGTGATGTAAATAAAATAGAGTATTCCAGATTATTATGTAAATATTTTCTAATATCGCCGATGTACTGACAAAACTGATGCGCCGGAAGCTGCAGCATATTGACAGCTCTTACATGTTGACACCTCTTAAGTGTTGACTCCTCTTACACGTTGATAAAAAACAGGAGAAGCCATTGATTCAGATAAATCATGACCTCTCCTGTTTGTAACTCTATCTCTTGATATATTTTTTGTTAAATTGCTCTGAAATAAAATCAATTACATTATGCAAAGAACCAAACCGGAAGCAAAGAACTCTTATCAGTCACGCCGGAAGCAGTCCAAGCCACTGCCTTACCACTTCCACACTGACTTTAAGAGCCTGCGCTATAAACTCTTCATTCATTCCCAACTCGTGCAGAGTCAGCGCATTCTCTTTCTTCTCCTGCATCCGCCCCTGTTCGATCCCCTGTATTCTTCCTTGTTCAATCCCCTGTATTCTTCCTTGTTCAATCCCCTGTATTCTCCCCTGCTCAATCCCCTGCATTCTCCCCTGCTGTATCCCTCTGTTCTCAATTCTGTCCAACACTTCACACATATTACGAGGCCCTCCTTCCACATTCTCATTATACACCTCTTCAAATCGATTATCGCCCGTCATCACGCTGAGCAGCTGGAGCGTCTCCTGCACATGCGTAAATTCCACCGGCTCCGGCGTATAGTCATTCTTCTCCCGCATCTGTACAAAATAATCCGCCACAATCTTGAAATCACTCCGGAACCAGTTCACCTGCTCCCGCGTCAGATATGCGATTTCAAACAGGTTTATCTTATAGTCGTTCACAAACGGCAGGAATTCTTCTGGTACGTTCAGACGTTCCAGCAATCTGGTCGGCTGGCTCCAGCGCTTTTGATAGCCGAAATACAGGACTAAGGTAACAACCGGATATCTTCGTTTGTCCTCCCTCTTCTGCAATAATTGCGCCGGTATTCTGCCCCGTCATACCCAATCACCCGGAGCGTCATATCCGGATCCGATTCCGTCTGGTTCTCCAACCCCACACAGGCGATTCGAATGTTCCCTTTCTTCCATTTCTTGGCCACATCCCGCTCGGTCTCATGCACCTTGCCGTCCGCTTTGTAATAAGAACGCGGCGCCTGTTCCTCCAGTTCATCCTCTTTCAGGACCTGCCTGCCCTGAAAGAGAAGCACGTTTACAATGTCAGAAAATACGTCATTATAAGCTTCCAGTATCTTTTGTGTAATATCTTTCTCTGCCACTTGATTTCCTCCCCTTCCTATCTGTATCAAAAGCACATCGATTGTATCTTGATCTTACCATAAAGCCAGATGATAGTCAATGACGATAGTGTAACTTGACAGTGTAACTTTACTTGGGGATCCACTTGGACAGACTTCCCCTTACCTCGTCCGTTTAGATCCCAGATAAAGACGTCTGAAAATACAGCTTCTTTGCAGTGTTTCGACTGAGATGCGCCTGGATCCGTTCCATATATATCCCGTCCCGTTTCCGTGTCTGCCGTTCCCATTTCAGCATCTCTTCTGCGCTGAATACCCTCTCTTCCTCCCTTCTCCCCGTTCCTTCCTTCCGCTTCTCCAGCTTCCTGAAATCGCCCCCGTTTTTCCGATATACCCGTATCCTTGCCATCTGATCCGCTCCTCTCCGGCTCCATCCCATCGGCCGGCTGCTCATACGGCTGGAAACTACATGGCTCACATGTCCTTCCGTACTGCTCCCCAATACCCCTTCCCCTTTTTGAACCCTCCTCCGGATCCCATCCCAGTTCCGTTTTAGATATCCTAAACTCTCTTCCAGTTTCTTTCTCCCCTTCTCATCCAGTTTTTCCTCCCATTCTTTCCCCCACTCCCCCAGTCTCTTTCGTTTCCACTCCCGGATCCAGCCCTCCAGTTCCTTCTTTTTCTCCGCATCCTCTCCCACTGTGATTCTCTCCAGCTTCCCGATATATTTCTTCAGATGAAATTCATCCAGGACAAACTTGGCGCCAAGCTGTTTCCTTCCCCTCTTCATCCAATTCCCTCCATCCGACTGAAAATAAATCTCTCGGAGCGTATCCCTGTTATACGTCTGATTGATATATTCCTCCACTTCATTCCATAGAGTTTCATTCTCTTCCCCGTCATACACCCCTCCAAAATAGACGGCATGCTTCAGGGCATGACGGGTTCCTTCCTTCTCATACCCTTCGTGAACATAGACCAGCTTCACATTCAGACCATTATTTCCGAT
>DVNP01000021.1 GCA_018714285.1 Candidatus Caccomorpha excrementavium
CGATCAGCGGCACTCCCGCGTATTGATTCATGTCCCGGATCATTGATACCATCTTATCCGGCCCGGCCGAACAGTTCATTCCGACCGCGTCCGCTCCCATGCTCTGCATGACAATCAGCGCGGTGACGGGATCCGTTCCATACAGGGTGTGCCCGTCCTCGTTAAAGGTCAGCGTTACCATAACCGGAAGCGTACAGCTCTCCTTTACCGCAAGCAGCGCCGCCCGGCATTCGGCAAGGCTCATCATGGTCTCGATCACAATCAGATCCGCTCCGGCCGCGGCAAGGCTTTCCGCCTGCTCCCTATAGACCCCTGCCAGCTCTTCAAAATCCAGCATTCCCATGGGAGGCAGCTGCTGTCCGGTCATTGTCATGTCCCCTGCCACATAAATCGGCCGGGTATCCTTCGTTTCTGCGCGGTACTCTTCGATTGCTCTCTTTGAGATCGCAAGCAGCTTTCGGTTCATGCGATCCGTTTCCCCGGCCAGCCCATATTCCGCAAGCTTAAGCCGGTTCCCCGAGAAGGTCGGGGCATACAAAATATCCGTTCCCGCTGCCAGATACTCCTTCTGAAGTCCGCACAATACCTCCGGGTGTTCCAGAATCCATTGCTCCGGACATACTCCGGAAGGCATTCCCCTCCTCTGCAGATTGCTTCCTGTTGCTCCGTCCAGGATCAGCAGCTTTGACTGCCACAGCCTGGTCCATTCCGTTTTGTTCATCTTCTTCCTCCCTTCCGCCGGCTTACAGCGTTATCTTATCCATCAGGCTCACGCGGTTGAACGGGAGCATAAAATAGTACCCGTCCGCAAAATTCTTCAGCTTCTGTATGATTTCTCCCGCAATCGCTGCCCCTGTCTGCTCCGCCTCTTCCCGATCCATATCCGGCCGGTAACGCGCCACAATCTCATCCGGCACATGAACGCCCGCAATTTCATTCTTGATAAAATTCGCGTTGCGGAAGCTCACCAGCGGCATAATTCCGCACAGCAGCCGGGTATCCACGCGCGAACGGATCTGATAAAGCCTCTCGATATCCTCATCCGAATAGACAGGCTGCGTCAGAAAATACTTTGCCCCCGCCTCGATCTTCCGCTCCATTCGTTCGACAATCTTATCAATCCGGCCGGTTCCATAGTTCAGCGCTCCGCCATATATAATCGGATCCTCCCGGAAGACATCCTCGTTCATCTCCTTCAGGAACTGCATCAGGCGGATCGAATTATAGTCAAATACCCCCGTAACGGAACGTCTGCTCTCGCTCGGCACCGGATCTCCCGTCACAATCAGAAAGTTCCGGATTCCGTTCACATACGCCCCGAGAAACTGTGACCGCACCGCAATCACATTCCGGTCCCTGCAGGCGATATGCGGCATGACCGGAAGCTTTGTAATTGAGGACAGCTTCACCCCCGTCAGAATCGGATCAATCCGGCTGCGCCCCATGGGAGAATCCGCAATCGTGATAATATCCGCACCGCTCGTCTTCAGCGCCAGCGCGCTCTCAATCAGCTTGCCGTCTTTTGCGTCATACGGCGGATCCAGCTCCACGGCAATGATCTTGTGTCCGCATCGTTTCTTTTCCTCCATCAGGGCCGCGAACGCGTTCTCCTTTATAGTAACCGGCTTTTCGCCGGCTTCCATCTCCGGCTGCCTGTGTCTTACGGCAGGGCGGTTCTTATCAATCCGCTTCGCAAGCTCTTCTATATAAGAAGGCGTTGTCCCGCAGCAGCCCCCGAGGATGGACAGGCCGAATCCGGCCGCCGCTTCCATATTGTCACAGAAATACCGGATATTATTCACGAAGTTCATCCGGCTCTGAAGCCGTTCCGGATACCCCGCGTTCGGCGCTGCCGCAAGGCAGATCCCCTCCGGCAGTCTCATCTGCCCGAGAACCTTCTCCATATGTCCGGAACCGATTCCGCAGTTTAGACCGCAGGCATCAATATCCTCGCAGGCCGCAGCTTTTGCAAGCAGCCGGTCCGCCCTGTGGCCGAGCCTGGTATAGCCGTATTTATCCACACAGAACTCCGCCATTACGAAGACCTCAGGGTTCCGTTTCTTAATATAGGCCGCCGTCTCCCGAATCCCGTCCATTCCGGAAAATGTCTCGAACCAGATTATATTCAGCCCACAGTCTAACAGACAGTCCGCTATCTGTCTGTACTCGGCAAGAACCTCCTCTTCCCTTACCGCGGCATTCTCCGGTATCGGCCCGATATCTCCCGCAATAAAAACCGGACGTTCCTTCCCTCCTGCCGCCCTCAGGCTCTCCTGATAAGCCAGAACCGCTTCCTTTGCCGCCTCACACGCCATCTTAATCAGTTCTTTCTGCTCCTGCTTTGTCACGTTAAGAATCTCCCGGCATGCAGCGAACGTATTCGTTCTCAGCAGATCCGCTCCCGCCTCCAGATACGCGGTATGAATTGCCCGGATCCGCTCCGGATCCGATCGGTTCGCATATTCGCATACAGGGCTTCCCGGCCCCGCAAGCCGCTCATAATAAGTCCCCATCGCCCCATCTGTCAGTACCCGGTGAGCCTGCAGATAATCCTTTAATCGTATCTCCATCCGTTTCCCCTTCCCGCGCTCCCGCGCGTCTTACCAATCATAGCTCTAAGTATAGCAAATCAGAAGATCTCTGTCAAAACGATCTCACGGTGCGGACGGCTTTAAAAAGGGCTGCCGCCCGGCCATAACAGCCCTCTCCGGGTGACAAGCTTCTGTTACCTCACTTGTCTGCCCGGAAGAGGGACTGTCA
>DVNP01000167.1 GCA_018714285.1 Candidatus Caccomorpha excrementavium
GAAGCCGCACCGTTCGCAGGTCTCATTTACTGTATAACCGTCCGTCAGAAGCGCCTTGGCAATGGTAATCCGCTTGGCCGTAATATACTTGTTAATGGTTGTGCCGGTAGCGGACTTAAAAATTCGGCACAGATAGGACGGACTTAAGTAAAAATGCTCCGAAAGCTCCTCAATTGTCAGGGGCTTCTGTATATTCTGATTGATATAGGTCAGAATATCATCTACTTGTTGATGGTAGGCAGGGATATCATGAGAAGCGGCCGGCGGCTTCTCCGGACCGGAGAATAACCGGTTCAGAAATACCATAAGCTCCGTGAACGCTGACTGTTCAATCAGATCTTCACCATATCCGTGTGCGTTGCAGATCTTATGTACATAATAAAGGAAGCGCTTCTGCTGTCCGGAATCTAAGGACAGCTTATGCGGGCTCAGCCCTTCTCTGCGTGTAAAGCAGGCATTCAGATCCGTAGCCGCGGAGGACAGCCCCTTCAGATAGTTCGGATAGATTGAGAATACGATCCGCTCATGAACCTCTCTGTCGATCTGCGTCAGATGATGACTTTCATATTGGTTAATAAAAAAAAGGTCGCCGGGGTTAATGGCATAGAAACGGTTGTCAATCAAAAACTGCCTGCCGCCGGATATGGAGAAATATATCTCATAACAATCATGAATATGCATGTTCATCGGCTTTTCTTCATGATACAGATGTGATACGGAAAAATATTGGCGTTCCAGACAAGAATCAATCGCCGCCTTACAGGAGCTGAATTCTTTCATGCCCTTTCCCTCCTTCTTTTTGAATTCTATTATATCGAAACAGTTCAGCATTTGCAAGATTTATGGAAAAAAATGCAGTGAAATTGCTTTCTTCTTATGTTATACTACAAATCAGAAACGAATCAGGAATGATCAATAAGGAGGAAATGGCATGGATATTTTAAAGAGCTTTTCACTGGAAGGAAAGATTGCGCTGGTGACCGGAGCGTCCTACGGAATTGGGTTCGCGATTGCGAAAGCATTTGCGTCTGCGGGCGCTGTCATTGTATTTAATGACATTAAGCAGGAGCTGGTGGATAAGGGTCTGGCCGCATATAAAGAGGAAGGGATCGACGCCCACGGTTATGTCTGCGACGTTACGAATGAAGAACAGGTCGCTGCGTTTATCAAACAGGTTGAAAAGGAGATCGGAGTCATTGATATTCTGGTGAATAACGCGGGGATCATCAAGAGAATTCCCATGGTCGAGATGTCCGCGAAGGATTTCCGCCAGGTGATTGACATTGACTTAAACGGCCCGTTCATTATGTCAAAGGCCGTGATTCCGTCCATGATTAAGAAGGGACATGGGAAGATTATCAATATCTGTTCGATGATGAGCGAGCTTGGGCGTGAAACGGTATCCGCCTACGCGGCAGCCAAGGGCGGGCTGAAAATGCTTACGAAGAATATTGCGTCCGAATACGGAGAATATAACATTCAGTGCAACGGCATCGGCCCCGGATATATCGCGACGCCTCAGACTGCTCCGTTGCGCGAGGTACAGCCGGACGGCTCGAAGCATCCGTTCGATCAGTTCATCATTGCCAAGACTCCTGCGGCACGCTGGGGCAATCCGGAGGATCTGATGGGCCCTGCCGTGTTCCTTGCATCCGACGCGTCGGATTTTGTGAACGGACATATTCTGTATGTGGACGGCGGCATCCTTGCCTACATTGGCAAGCAGCCGTAAAAAGCAGGATTGATCAGTTAATCACAGCTTTCTGCATTGTATCCGAATCAGAGTTTTTATATAATGAAATCATAAGCGGCAGATGAAGCTGCTGCAATGATGGCAGGAAAGGAAATGAATATGATTCGAGAATTATTATGCGAACAGGATCGGGTGTGGGCGGATGAGACCGCGGCAAAGATTAAGGCGAAGCTTGACTGGGTCAGCGTGAAGTCAAAGGACAAGATTCCGTATACGGCGGATGAGAACGGCACGCATGACGATAAGAGCAGGACGGATCCGAGCTGGTGGACGAACGGGTTCTGGGGCGGTATGCTGTGGCTGATGTACAGAGAAACCGGTGATTCGAAGTATGCCGGGATTGCGGCGTATTCGGAGCAGGTGCTGGATTCGTGCATGGAGCAGTATTACGGACTGCATCATGATGTGGGTTTTATGTGGCTGCCTACGGCGGTTGCAGATTACCGGCTGACCGGGAACGCGGACGGAAGGAGAAGAGGGCTTCACGCGGCCAATCTTCTGGCCGGCCGGTTTAATCCGGTCGGAAAGTTCATCCGCGCGTGGAATGACGGAGCATGGAAGGAAGGCTGCGGCAACAGGGGATGGGCGATTATTGATTGTCTGATGAATATCCCGCTGCTGTACTGGGCCTCTGATGAGACACACGATCCCAGATTCCGCCAGATTGCGATGCTTCATGCGGATACGGTGATGGAGCATTTTATCCGTCCGGACGGGTCTTCCAATCATATTGTGGAATTCGACGCGGAGACCGGAGCGGTTGCTGCCCGCTACGGCGGACAGGGATATGAGGAAGGCTCGTCCTGGACAAGGGGGCAGAGCTGGGCGTTATATGGATTCGCGCTGAGTTATATCCATACCGGGAAGCAGGAGTATCTGGATACGGCCAAGCGGGTTGCGCATTACTTCATTGCGAATATTCCGGAGGACGGCATGATTCCGGTGGATTTCAGGCAGCCGGCGCAGCCTGATTATAAGGATTCCACCGCTGCAGCAATCGCCGCGTGCGGTCTGATTGAGATTGCGAAGCAGGTCGGAGATCTTGAGAAGGGACTGTATCTGAATGCGGCTCTCCGGCTGTTGCAGGCGCTGGATGAGCAGTGCTGCCGCTATGGAGAGGACTGCGATTATCTTGTTGGCAGAGGAAGCGGCTCGTACCATGAGAACACACATGAGTATCCGATTATATACGGGGATTATTTCTTTATGGAAGCAATCTTTAAGCTGGCGGGAAGCGATTTCCTGATCTGGTAATAGAGCGAAGCAGGGATGCGGATTCGATCCCTGCTTCCTTTTTATATGGAAAGACGGGAAAGCTTCCCGCATATTTTGCGGAATTCCTAATACATTTAAGAGAGAGTCTTTATAGGAATGAGCAGAATGAAGAAGAAGCCGGCAGAATTTCTTCTGGCGCTGTCTGCAATGGTAATCGCGGTGTGTTTCTGCCATACGGAAATCTGCGGCGGACTGACGCTTGCGGGAGTACCGGAGGCTTTGGCCGGGTCAGAAGAGGGAGGGGAGCCGACAGAAGAGAGGGAAGAGGAAGGAACGACCAGGGAAGAGCATGATTCGGAAGGAACGGTATTTGATACTCCGCTGAATGCGCTTTCCGCGTGTCTGATGGATGCGGAAAGCGGAAGAGTTCTGTATGAGAAGAACGGATACCAGGAGATGCCGATGGCAAGCACTACCAAGATTATGACCTGTCTGGTGATTCTGGAGAATGCGTCAGCGGATGAGATCGTAACGGTCTCCCGCTATGCGTCCACAATGCCGGATGTCCAGCTGGGAATTACGGAAGGAGAACAGTATTATGTGGGGGATCTGCTGTATTCTTTGATGCTGGAGTCTCATAATGATGTGGCGGTTGCGCTTGCGGAGCATGTCGGAGGCAGCGTGGAGGCATTCTGTGACATGATGACGGCGCGGGCCAAGTCGATCGGCGCGTATCATACTTCCTTTAAGACGCCGAACGGACTGGACGCGGACGGCCATTACACGACGGCGGCTGATCTGGCGCGGATTGGAAGCTTTGCTCTGACGAATGAGGAATTTGTTGCAATTACGAATACCGCCTCCCATACCTTTCAGGAGATTAACGGAAAGAGAAGCTTTACTGTAAATAATAAGAACCGTTTTCTGGAAATGATGGACGGGGCAATCGGGATCAAGACCGGCTTCACCGGAAAGGCAGGCTACTGCTTTGTCGGAGGGGTAAAAAGAGAGGATCGGACGCTTGTAAGCGTAGTGCTTGGCTGCGGCTGGCCGCCGAACAAGAACCTGAAATGGACAGATACAACGGCATTGATGGAATATGGACTTGAAAACTATGAGAAACAAAATATTTTTGAGGAGAATCCGGATATAGAGCCTGTCGCGGTCTATGGCGGAAAGGAGACGGAAGTGCCGCTGACCTGCAGAGGCTCGCTGGAGCTGTTAATGCGGGAGGACGAGAGGGTTACGGTAGAATACAGCCTGGTATCGGGACTTACGGCTCCCGTCGAATTGGGAGCGCAGGCAGGAACGGCGGATTATTATGTGAATCAGGAGCTGATAGCCTCGTTTCCGGTTATGACAGAGGAGGCAGTGGAGAAACTTGATCTGGCATTCTGCCTTTCGTGGGTTCTGGAGAATTTCAGCGCGCAGGGCGCCGCGGCAGAGAGGTAGGGGAGAAATGGGGCGCGGCGCGGGAAGCTGATGCCCCGATAATTTTTCTCAATCCCATAGCTGGATTTTTCATGTTTGATATGGTATAGTATAATTCGTAAGTTAGCATATGCTAACTAAAACAAAATTCCCAAAGGAGAGCGATCATATGAGTGTAGTCATAATCGGAGGGCATGACAGGATGGTATGTCAGTACAGAGAGATATGTAAGAACTTTAACTGCAAGGCAAAGGTATTTACCCAGATGACCGGCGAGCTGAAGAAGCAGATCGGCTCTCCGGATTTGTTCGTGGTATTTACAGGTACGGTTTCTCACAAAATGGTGAGGTGCGCCCTGGAAGAAGCGAAGCGCAGCAGCGCGGAGGTGGTCAGGAGCCATACAAGCAGCGGCGCCGCCCTGACGCAGATTCTTCAGAAATATTGCTGATTTTTTTTGAAGAACCCGGTATATACACTGGAATTTTTGCCGGATTTCAAGTATAATAACTAAGCAGGGCAGCTGCCTGCCGGCGCCGGACGGCGCGTGCCGGCAAGCAGAGGCAGGAAATGGAGGATGTTATGTACGAGTCAGGCGAAAATTATCTTGAAACCATCTTAATCTTAAAGAACCGGACCGGTCAGGTGCGTTCCATTGATATTGCGAGAGAGCTGAATTTCAGTAAGCCGAGTGTAAGCCGCGCGGTGTCGGTTTTAAAAGAATCCGGCTATATTACCATGGATCGGACCGGAATTATTGAACTGACGCCGGAAGGCAGGGAAAAGGCAGAGGGAATCTATGAAAGACATACCGTGCTGACCGCGTTTTTGACGCTGACTGCGGGCGTTGATCCGAAGCAGGCGGAGGAAGATGCCTGTAAGATTGAACATATTATCAGCGCGGAGACATTTGCGGGAATTAAGCGTTTCCTGGATCAGGCCGGGGCGGGGAAGTAAGATGGGAATACCCGCGGCCAGAATCAGATATTTGATGACGCTTCTGTCTAAGCAGGAGGAAGGGACGTCCGTTACGGAGCTTGCCGGACTGTTCGGGGTGGCGAAGTCCACGATTAGCCGGGCTATGGATGCCATGGAGGAGGAAGGGCTTGTAAGGAAGGATACCATGAGCCTTACGCCGTACGGAAGAGGGCTTGCCCGGGAATATGTCAAAAGACATGCCCTTCTGACGGACTGGCTGTGCGGCTGTCATGGGGCGGATCGTGAGGCGGCGGTGCAGGATGCGTTCGCCATGCTGTCCGGCCTGTCAGAGAGTACCCTGGATGGGCTGATTCATGAGATAGAGGCAAAGAGAGCGCTGTATGCCTGTCTGGAACGGACGAATCCGGAGAATGCGGATTCCTTTGCGATTCCGGGAGAAAGCCTGCCGGAGGATGGAGAATATCCGGTCTGGTTTACCTTTTACCGGGCAGGGGGTCAGAGAGAAAAGCTGCTGTCTATGGCGGACGAGGGCTTTTGTCATTCCGGGATCCTTCTGATACGGGAAGGGTATGGGCTGATACGTCTGGAGACAGCCAGCAGGAGAGGGGAGTCCAGAGTACAGGGACTGATGCTTGAAGCAAGAACGGCAAAGCTGGCTTATTACACGAAGGAAGGCTTCCGCCAGGCAAGGCAGGAGGACTGCTTCTATTATATTCCGGCAAAGGAGCTGCGCTGGAAGGGGTACCGGCAGGAGAAGAGAATTCTTGGAGTGATTACGGTTCGGATTCGGGTATCCATTTCGGAGGAACATATGCCGGAGAGCGAAGCAGTGCTTGCTGTTGAAATTAAATGAGAAAGATTCTCATTTTCAAGTTGCATATCCGCAACATGCGGATTATAAGAAGAAAGTGAGTTAAAATCGGCATATAATTGAATTTTTCAGCAGGTCTTGTTGTGTGCCTGCAACAAAAAAGCGGGTTGTGAGATTCCGCTTTTTTTATTATCTTATTGGTTAGTAGAGGCTAACAGGGCAGCCCGGAAGAGAAGCCCTGATTACTGACATAAGGAGGATATTTAGAATGAGACAACGAATAAAGAATGTGATTTATACTGCGCTGGCATTCCTGTTTCTGGGAATCGGGGCAGTGGGAGTTGTTGTGCCGGTACTCCCGACAACGCCGCTGCTGCTGGCGGCGGCATTTTTCTTCGCGAAGGGCTCTGTAAGGTTTCATGACTGGTTTTTGTCAACCGGACTGTATAAGAAGCATCTGGAGAGCTTCGCAGTGAACCGCGCAATGACCTTGAAGACAAAATGGTGTATTCTGCTGCCGGCGTCGGCCATGCTGATTCTGGCCTTCTTTATCTGCCCGATCTGGCACGGGCAGGTCTTTATTGTACTGGTTATGATTTATAAGTATTATTATTTCTTTGCAAAAATTAAGACGATCCGTCCGGAGACGGCCCGCTTAGATGCAAAGGTGCGGCAGGAGGGACAGGGATGATAAAACCAAGGCTGTTTTCACTGCTGAAGGGAAGCAATCGATATCTGTGTTATACGATTCTGTGGAACATTGCGCTGCTGCTTCTGAATGCGGTGATTGTATTTACATTGGCGCGGATTCTTTCTGATATCCGGATCGGGATTCCAGTCAGGGAATGGGTGGCAGCGCGCGCGGCGATTCTGGGCGCGGCAGTCTGCCTGCGGTTTTTCTGCCAGAAGGGGAGTGTCCGGGCTTCCTATCTGGCTTCGGTCCGGGTTAAGAAGACGCTGCGGGAGAGGATATACCGCAAGCTGCTGGAGCTTGGCATATCATACCAGGAAAGATTCTCTACGGCGGAAGTGGTGCAGGCGGCGATGGAAGGAGTGGATCAGCTGGAGGTTTACTTCGGAAAATACCTTCCTCAGCTGGCATACAGTCTGCTGGCGCCGGTTATTCTGTTCTTCCTTCTGCTTCCCGTGAACGGGAAGGCTCCTGCGGTACTGCTGATCTGTGTGCCGCTGATTCCCGTTTCCATTGTCGCGGTTCAGAAGTTCGCAAAGCGGCTGCTTTCAAAATACTGGGACAGCTATACCGGTCTGGGAGACAGCTTTCTTGAGAATCTGTCGGGGCTTACGACGCTTAAGATTTATCAGGCGGACGAGAAGAAGACAGAGGAGATGGATCGGGAGGCGGAGCATTTCAGAAAAATTACAATGAAGGTGCTGACCATGCAGCTGAATTCCATCAGCGTTATGGATCTGGCGGCCTACGGCGGAGCGGCTGCGGGTATGATTACCGGGCTGCTGGAATATCAGAACGGAGGCGTGGATTTTTTCGGCCTTCTGGCAATTTTGCTGCTGGCTTCGGAGTTCTTCCTGCCGCTGCGGCTTTTGGGATCCTATTTTCATATCGCAATGAACGGAATGGCGGCAAGCGATAAGATCTTTGCGCTTCTGGATATGGAAGCAGAGACAGGCAGAACGGAAGAGCTCTCGGAGGACTGCCTTGATATAGAAGCCAGGAATCTTACCTTCTCGTATGGGGAGGGGAGAAAGATCCTGTCGGATGTCTCGTTCTCGATTCCGAAAGGCAGCTTCTTTTCTTTTGCCGGCCGGTCGGGCTGCGGGAAGAGTACGATTGCCGGGCTTCTTTGCGGGTATAACAGGAAGTATGAGGGAAGTATCCGGATTGGAGGAAAGGAGCTTTGTGAGATTTCGGAAGAGAGTCTGATGAAGAACGTGACGCTGGTAAGTCATAACGGATATTTGTTCGCGGGAACCGTGGAAGAAAATCTGAGAATGGGCAGGAAGGATGCCGCGGAGGAGATGCTCTGGGAAGCGTTAAGGAAGGTGAGGCTTGACGGATTTATCAGGCAGTCCGGCGGCCTGTCTATGGAGCTGAAGGAACAGGCGTCGAATCTGTCCGGCGGGCAGCGGCAGCGTCTGGTTATTGCAAGGGCGCTTCTTAAGGATTCTCCGATCTATATCTTTGATGAAGCGACTTCAAATATTGATGTGGAGAGTGAGAATGCGATTATGGAGGTCATTCATGGCCTGAAGGGGGTTAAGACCGTGATTCTGATTTCACACCGGCTCGAAAATGTACGTCCTTCAGACGGCATCTGCCTGCTTGAGGGCGGAAGGGCTGCCGAATCCGGAACCCATGACGAATTGTACCGGAAGGGCGGCGCATATACAAGAATGTATCAGAGTCAGGAGGAATTAATGAAGTATTCCAGAAGGGAGGCGATGACATGAGAAGGAGCGCGCTGACGGTTATGGGACGGTTAATCGGGCTGGTAAAGCCGATGGTGCCGGTTATGATTCTGGCTGTTCTGATGGGGATTGCGGGGTATCTGTGCGCGATTTTTCTGACCATAGCGGGAGCGGAAGGGCTTCTGGTATTATCGGGATATGAGGGGCCGCCGTTTTGGAATATTCTGATATTTATGGGCGCGGCGGCCGTACTGCGCGGAATTCTGCGCTATGCGGAGCAGGCCTCGAATCATTATATTGCATTTAAACTGCTGGCGCTGATCCGGCATAAGGTATTCGTTAAGCTTCGGACACTTGCTCCGGCCAAACTGGAGGGGAAGGAGAAGGGAAATCTGATCTCGGTGCTTACAAGTGACATCGAATTGCTGGAGGTCTTTTATGCCCATACCATTTCACCGGTTCTGATTGCGGCAGGAACCTCTCTTATCATGATTGGATATATCGGCAGAATTCATCCGCTGCTTGGACTTTGGGCTCTGCTTGCCTATGTGACGGTCGGAATAATCCTGCCTGTTGCTTCCTCAAAGGCCGGCGGAGAGACCGGACTCCTATACCGCAATGCAAATGGCAGGATGAACAGCTTCTTTCTGGACAGTCTGCGCGGAATCCGGGAAAGCATCGGGTTCGGGTGCGGACAGGAACGATTGGAGGGGATTAACGCGAATACGGATGAGACGCAGGCGCTGCAGGAAAGGCTTAAGCGCCATGAGGCGTCAAACCGGGCGGCAACGGATGCCGCCGTGCTCGTATTTTCGCTTGGAATGCTTGCGGCCGGAATTGTCCTGCATCAGTCGGGAGCCGTTGAATTTCCCGGGCTTGTGCAATCGGTTGTGGCTATGATGGGCTCCTTCGGACCTGTTGTCGCGTTGAGCAGCCTCTCCAACAATCTGTTCCTGACGATTGCCAGCGGGAACAGGGTTCTGGATCTGCTTGATGAGGAACCGGCGGCAGAGGAGATAGAAAATGGATCGCGGCCGGATTATCAGGGGGCAGAGCTGTCCCGTGTCAGCTTCTCCTATGAGGATGGAGAGGAGATTCTAAGCGATGTTTCTCTGAAAATTGCGAAGAACAGGATTATCGGAATCCACGGGAAGAGCGGTTCCGGAAAATCGACGATGCTGAAGCTTCTTATGCGGTTTTGGGAAGCGGATTCGGGACGGGTTCTGATCAGCAATGAGAATATTAACGGTGTGAATACAGGGTGTCTTAGAAATATGGAAGCTTACATGACGCAGGATACGTATCTGTTCAATGATACGCTTGCCGCGAATATCGGGCTTGCGAAGCAGGGCGCTTCCAGAGAAGAGATCGAGGCTGCGGCAGGGAAGGCGCAGATTCATGACTTTATTATGAGTCTGCCGGACGGTTACGATACGAAAGCCGGAGAGCTCGGAGAGCGTCTCTCCGGCGGAGAATGCCAGCGAATCGGACTGGCAAGGGCGTTCCTTCATAATGCGCCCTTGCTTCTGCTGGATGAACCTACCAGCAATCTGGACAGCCTTAATGAGGCCGCTCTGCTGAAGGTTCTGAAGGAAGAGCGCCGGGGCAGAACGGTTGTCCTTGTGTCCCACAGGCGCTCTACGATGAATATTGCGGATGAAGTTATGGAAGCCGATACCGGACGGATATCCTGAGCTTACTGAAGAGGGGTGTCAATGTCCATAATGCGGACATTCTCTCTTGTGATATCCACGACATGGCTGACCTCCTTCATCTGTTCAAGAAGCTTGTCCAGACCGTAGTCCAGCTTATAACGGATCTCTTCCTCATACAGAGGGATGAGCTGATAGAAGTTCACATCCTCTCCGTTCGGCAGTATCGTATAACGCGCGCCGGCGGAGGCATCCTGCGGATCCAGAAGCAGAATTCCCGTAAACCAGGTGTTCTGCGCGAAGGGAGCATTATAGGATACGGAATGAGAGGAGGTCAGCCAGGTGTCATTCTCGCCGGGCAGACGCGCGATGGACTTTAAGCAGCGGATTGGCCAGTAAGAGGTCTCCTCCTCGCCTGTGATGTCCCAGTCCGGCGGAAGGCAGATTAAGACCTCCGCTCTTCCCCACTGAGCCGCGTTCACGGTATCCGGAACTTTCATTCTGTGCGCGCCCATGCCGCAGGTAACCAGCGTATAATAGTTGCGTTCCGGCGTCGGTTCAATGATACAGATATCGACGCGGATATCCGGGGAGATAATCTCGCGGAAGACATTCGCGATCGTTCCGAAGTGCTTCTCGATATGCGTGGATACCACTTCTAATTCCTCTCCGGTATACAGCTCGGGATAATAATTCTCCTGCCTGCGCCAGTTGACCTCAAAGTCCGGCGTAAAATAGACACAATAAGAGGTCTTCGATTCCGTATCCTTTAAGTCAAGCGAAAATTCATGAATCCACTCAAAGGTAACGGAGAGCAGCGCCAGAGTCCGGGCCGATATATCCTGCCTGGTATGTTCATTCAGCCATCCGGCCGCGGTCTGCGTAAGAGACGGGAGGGCGGCATAGAACCGCGCGATCCATTCCGGATCGAACTTGGAGGCCGCGGCCTGATTCATACGAAAGCGGGCGTCAAGCGCCGCCAAAGCCCCGGACGCCTCGCCGTCCGGAAGGTAGGAAATCGTAAAGCGGCAGTAAGGAGAATCGGCGTTCCAGCCGGACGCATGAAGAGTCTTAAGAATCCGCGCAAGGTTCTCATGCCGGCACAGAATTCCGGCAACGGACCTCTCCTTGTCTCTGCGATCCGGGTCGTCCCCGAGGGAAGCCGCAAGCCGTTTGTCGTCCTCCGGAGAGATATAATGATTCTCCATTTCTTCCAGGCTTTTGCCTTCTTCAATTTCCTGCCTCAGACGCAGGAATTCGTAATCTCCGGGAACCAGCGCAAGCCCGGCTTCTACGGCCTTAAGCGCGCCCGGAGTATCCGCGAAATGGCATCTTAAGGCAGCCGTGTTCAGATATCCCCACGGATAATCGGGATCCTCCCGTATGCCTTTCTCGGAATATTCAAGAGCTTCCTCAAGGCGGCCGAGATAAATCAGCGCGCTGGCATAGCGGTAATACCAGACGCCGCTGCCGGCCGCCTGATCTTCCACGCGCTTCAGCCATTTTTCCGTACTGATGTAATGTTCGTAATCATCGATATTATTATTGGCAAATGCGACATGAAGGGCGATCCTCATGTCATGATAGGCCTCCTCCTCAGTAAAGGAGCCTGTCTGTATTCCTTCGTCGATAAAGGTCCGGATCAGATCCAGCGCGTCATACATCCTGCCCTCTTCAAAGAGGGTATTCAGCATATCCTCCATCTGCTTCGTAAGAATCGTTCCCTCCTGACGGCTGTCGCTTTTTAAGGCAATCGAACCGATACCCGGACGGAAGACCTGGAAATACAGGAATTCAACGGGAAGCTCCTCCTCGTGGACGGCTATGGAATCTAAAAAAGAACGCAGATGATAACACAGCAAATCAATATAATCATAATCCCGGCCGGATGCGCTTCCGATGACGGCGGCAAAATCACCGGCAAACGCCGCGATCTGCCCGATCAGGGCACTCTGAAGGGAAGAACGTTCCTCAAGAGACAGACCGTCAACGGGATAACACAGAAAGCATGCCGTGATCCCGTGCCTGTGATACTGCTCTGCAACAGATTCCATACCGGCGTCATATTCCCCGGGCAGTTCGGGAACCAGGGTTGAGCCTTCCGTAATATCCGAACGGAAATACCGGTTCTCTTCCTCTTTCGGATCTCTGTGATAGGAGACGGGCTCATTCTTCTGATCTTCTGCCGCTGCGACGGTAAAGTCCCAGCGCGTCTTCGCCTGCACAGGAGCCATGTTCTTCCAGTAGAGACAGGGAAGCGAAAGGAAGCCGCGGCTGCCGGGATTCACAATAAGCTCATATCTGTCCGCGCGCTTTACGACTTCGCAGCTGATCTCTTCGAATACTGTGTTCAGCATCAGAGCAGCGAATCCTGCCGCTGCGCGCGCATCCTGATTCATCAGAGCCTGAAGCTCCTGTTCTTTGAAAAGGAAAAGCTCCCAGAACTTCCGGATGCGCTCGGAAAACGGACGGATACCGATCGGAAGGGCGAGCGCCTGGTTGCAGGAGTGAATCAGCATAAGGCAGTCCTCATCTCCCGGATGGTACAGAAGCGCATACTCGAATTCCTGTCTGGCCTCATATTCCCGTCCCAGAAAGTAATACGCATACCCCAGTCTGTAATGCCAGATCGGATCGGAGCTCCCCTGGTCTGCCACGGATATGAGCAGGGCGACGGCGCGTTCATAGTCGCCGTCCTCTCCTCTGTTATTGTATGCTCTCGCGAGAAGGCAGGTAAGCTCGTAGTCAAGTTCATTGCCCGGCAGGGCGGTGAGAGTATCAATAATCTTCTGATGCTCGTCTGCATCATGCCAGGCCTGAATGTCGGTAAGAAGATTTGAATTCAAATAAGCCTCCTTTTCCGGCTTTTACGCTTCCACAGGAATCCTGAGCGTCTGGCCGGCGACAATGTGATTAATATTCTCAATATGGTTATAATCCGCAATCACACGGATGGAAACGCCGGTATTCCTTGAGATGGCAGAGAGCGTATCGCCCCTCTTAACGGTATAAAGGAGATAGGACGGCTGGGCATATTCGGTCAGATAAGCTTCCGCCGCTTTTCCGATGGCTTCTCCGAAGGCTTTCTGATAGTCGGGCTGTATCAGAAGCTCATAATCCGCAGGATTCGAGAGAAAGCTGGTTTCAAGCAGCACGGCCGGGCATGCGGTCAGTCTGGTAAGCGACAGATTGGACTGTCTGGGAGAACGGACGGAAAAGCCCATGGCTTCACTTACCTGTTCATTGATATAATCCGGCGCGTCATTAAAATAATCATAGCTGTAATACGTCAGGTAGCCGCTTGACTTTGAAAAATCTGACGTAACCGCAAGCGCGTTGCCGTGTATGGATATGGAAATATCGGGCTTCACGGTCCGGATCAGATTGACGCGCTCGGAAAGACTTAAGAAGGAATCATCCTCTCTGACCAGTACAACCTCGGCTCCGCGGCTTTCCAGATAATCTCTGGCTGCCAGAGTAATGGCGAGGTTAATATCCTTTTCAACCGGACCGTAGGTTCCGAGCGGTCCGGCGGTTCCGTTATCCTGGTCTCCGTGTCCGGCGTCAAGCAAAACCACGGCACCCTCAAGACTGCCTTCGCCGTCAAGCTTCGGCGCCTGCTTCATTTCAAAGCGCATGGCGCCGTCCCGGAAGAAGACGTCATATCCGCACAGCAGGGCATTCTCATAAAAAAAGAAGGTATAGGTTGTCGTACCCGCGCTCTGATCCGTCTGTACGGAAACGGATTTTACCAGATTGTTCGCCGATATCCCGGGCGCGGCTCCGGATACCGTATCATACAGGGTTAAGGAAACGGAAGCTTCTGTCTGCTCTACGGCATACAAGGCATTCACATTCATGGTAAGAACGGCGGTTACCAGGTTATTCGTGTCTTCTTCGACCCTTGCGGCCGTAACCCGGTTGTCAGGCAGAGGTTCGTCCTGCAGGGTAACGCTGGACTTGCTGACATAGGTTCCGTCTGCGATTCTGTAATAACTGCCGTCTTCTCCGAGGATCCGGAACGTAGTGCCCTTTGTCAGGGGAAGCAGACTGACGTCCGCCGCGGAAATCTTCGAACGCGGCATTGCGTAATTAATATTGATGCTTCCCCAGACCTCGTCCGTATATTCCTTATAGGTATTCTTAGAGGAAGAGGAGGATCCGGAGCCGGAGGAGGAGGCCGGCTTGGTCCGTATCACGGTCAGG
>DVNP01000168.1 GCA_018714285.1 Candidatus Caccomorpha excrementavium
GAAAACCGTCTTAAGGAGAAGCAGCAGAGACTCATAAAAACTCAGGACAGGCTTGCGCGGATTGCAGAGGAGCTTGAGCCGCTCCGCATTGAATATGCGAGAATGGAAACGCTGTATTACAATGCCCAGGCAGGGAGACTTGCAAAGCTTCTGAAGGACGGCGAACCCTGTCCTGTCTGCGGCTCTCTACACCATCCGGCGCCTGCTACATGGAATCAGGCGCCGGAAAAAGAGGAGCTTGACAATCAGAAGAAAGCGCTGAAAGAGGCAGAGGATCAGGCGGGAAGAGCATCTGCCGATATGGAGCATGAGGAGGAGAGACTGCGCGCGGAAATATCGGATGCAAAACAGAAGGGAATCCGGCTGTATGAGGATTGGAGAGAACCCGCGGAGGAGGCGGATTCTCCAAAGCGCTTTGAGCTGTATTTTCAAAGAGGGAGGGAAGAGCTCGCGCAAATCCTTAAAAAGGAAGCATGGTATGCCGGCGAGCGAAAGGTACAGGAAAAAGCGTCCGCAAGGTGTAAGGAGCTGAAGCCCCTGATTGAAAAGGAGAAGAGGGAGCTTGAGGCGCTTAACGATACGGTTCGGAAGAAGGAGAACGAGCTGGCCGTTTTGCAGGGACAGACGGGAGAAAAGGAGGAGAGAGTAAAGAGCCTTCAGTCAGATATTCTCTCTATGCTGTCACAGGACGAAAAGGACGGCGCCGCCAAAGATCCGCAGGAGATTCTTAGTCTGATGGATGATGAAATCGGACGGCTTAGCGGGCGGGTACAGGCCGCGGAAGAAAGAAAAAGATACTTTGAGGAAGAAAAGAAGAAGTCGGAGGCGTTATTAAAGCAGCTTGAGGAAAAGAACACAAAGAAGGAAGAGTATAGAAGCAGACTGGATGCTCTGCGCGGACGCAGGCAAAGGGTTCATGAGGAGCTGCAGGTAAGGCTCCAAAAGATCGGGCAGGCTCAATCCGTTGAAGAAGCGTTAAACGATCTGACAGAGAAGCTGACATCCGGCGCAGCCCGCAGAAGGAAGCTGGAAAGAGGGATTGAGCTTCTTGAACGGCTGACCGGAGAGAAGGAGAAGCTGCAGGAAGAGGAGAAGCTGCTGATGCAGGAGTATGCGGGGGCGTTAAGCCGCCTAGAATCCATAAAGGACGGGAAGACTGAGACATTGGACGAGCTTGTACGTTATCTGTCGGAAAGAGGATTGTATCAGGATACGGAATCCGGGCAGGGGCTTATGAACGCCTGTCTGGAAAGGAAAAGACAGCTGAATGACATTCGGGCCAAACTGGAAGAAGAGCTTGCGCAGAATGAGGAGAGGGGGAAAAAACTGCTTGCGCTCGAGGAAGAAATTACGAAAAAAGAGCAAGAGCAAAAGAAGCTTGAGGAAACGCTTGGTCTGCTTGACAGAGAATCAGAGAGGCTTCAGGCCGGGAGAGAGCACCTTGTCAGGCAGACACAGGAGCTTGCAAAGCGGCTTGGTTCCGTTAGCAGAGAGGAGACGAAGGAGGAGCTTGAGACAAAGGAAAACAGGAAGCGTCTGATTGAAAATGCGCTGCTTCTGGCGCAGGAAGTCTATACAGAGAAGGAGACGCGCAGGGCCCGGCTTGAGTCTGCGATTGCTACATTGAATCATCAGCTTGCCGCGGCAAAAGAGCCGGATGAGGAGAAGCTGACAGCAAAGAGAGATTGTCTGATGAAGGAGCAGGAAGAGCTTGATAAGGCAAGGACCAATGCTTTTACCGCATACCGGAAGAATAAGGAAATCTATGACAGCGTCTGCGGCACACAGCAGGTTCAGCTTCAGACAGAGCAGGAATATATCCGCCTGAAGACCTTGTCCGACACGGCAAATGGGATGATTCCCGGCAAGCGGAAGATAGAGCTTGAAACTTATATCCAGATGACATATTTTGACCGGATTCTTAGAAAGGCGAATATCAGGCTTATGACCATGAGCAGCGGACAATATGAGCTGAAAAGACAGCTTGACGGGGACGGAAAACGGGAAAAGGCAGGTCTTGAGCTGAATGTCATTGATCATTATAACGGAACGGAGAGGAGCGTTAAGACGCTGTCGGGCGGAGAATCCTTCCAGGCTTCGCTTTCTCTGGCTCTTGGACTGTCTGACGAGATCCAGTCTTATGCGGGAGGAATCAGGCTGGACGCCATGTTTGTAGACGAAGGGTTCGGCGCGCTGGATGAAGCGGCTCTTGACCAGGCGCTGAACGCGCTGTGCGGCCTGACGGAAGGAAACAGGATAGTCGGAATTATATCACATGTATCCGAACTGAAGGAAAGGATTGAGAAAAAAATAATCGTCACCAGAAATCCTGCCGGTCAGGGAATCGGAAGCAGAATAACGATAGAATGAACCGGTCCGGCTCAGAATATTTAACCCGGTTCTTTTGTATTCCGGGAATACTTTCGGCAGATCGTACGGGGCAGAAAATATTCCCGGAACCGGCCGGCTTATCTGAGCGTAATCAGCATTTCGGCCTGCTGCCCCAGTCTGTGTCCGGCGATTGTAATGTCGCATGCAATTCGGGCGCGCCGGACAGGAGTGTCGGGAGTCAGGATAGCAGTGCCGGCGCTCCGCGTTTCGTGGGGGCCTGCTTCCCAGGTCAGCGTATCGGTCTCCGCTGCTTTGAATCCGTCTGGAAGGATAAGGCGGATATGCACAAAGGCCTTATACGGGAACGGATTGGTAACGCATACGGTCATCTCGACAGGGGTCTTTCTGACTGCTTCCGCGCGGTAGGGAGACATGGAAGCAGCGAAGCCGTCGGAACTGAACCGGATCTTATCAAGCGGCAGCAGCTTCTGATGCAATTCAGAGACTGCGGCTCCAATTGAAGTGATCTGATCATAATATTCCTCGGGACGATCCCTGTATTGCCAGTGGCCTGTCAGGATATAATCCGGGTGAATCGTCCGGTACAGCTCTGCGCTGCGCATAAAATCATCATAATCGAACAGATTTTTATAGACATAATTGCAGAAAAGGCCGTCCTCATCCGCATATTGATCTCCCGTGCAGAGAACCTTCCTGCCATCGGCCGTGAATTCGATTGCGACCGCATACCGGGTATGACCGGGCAGAGGGTGCAGAATCAGCTCGTACTCCTCCCATTTTACCGGCGTCTTTAAGGGAAGCCAGCAATCAACCGGAATCGGGTCATACCACAGACAGGGAATATCATAATCTGCCGGGTGCGCCAGAATATCGGCAAAACTTTCCGCGCACAGGACTTTGGTATGATACACTTCCCGCAGCAGATTGAAGCCGGCAACATGGTCATCATGATAATGAGTCGGAATACAGGCGTCAATTTTTTTCACTCCGTATTGATCAAATAAGGCAGGCAGCGTATACAGCCATGGTCTGCGGGAGCTTCGGTCGGTACCGGCCGGCGTGCCTGCCATAAAGTCATATCCGAAATCAATGATCAGAGCCTTGCCGGTTGAAGAAAGCAGAACGTAAGAATTACTCATACTGGTACGGTTGAACAGGAGATGTTCCGTAATCCGTTCATAAGGAGACTGCCGGAGAGAAAACAGCCTCGGATTCTGTTTTCTGAGCTTCAGCAGCGCGGCGAGACGTTCCATGGTTGGCTCAATTGCATCGTCCGGATCCATCGGCATACCGTGGGAAGGCAGAAGAAGCTTCAGACCGCGCTCTTTTAAGAAAAGGAGAGAAAGAATATGGTATGGAATGCCCTCCCCGCCATTATAGCTCCATTGGGTAGCCGCCAGCGACCAGATCTGCCCCCGTCCGCAGATGAGGTTCCCTGTGAATGCAGCCTTTATGCCGTCGATTTCCAGTTCCAGGGAAACTGAGCCAACGGTATGTCCGGGAGTCGGCCATACATGGAAGGTACGGCTTCCGATATGAAGCGCGGAATAGTCCTTCAGACTTCCGGTAACAGGGACGGAATACAGAATGGAGAAACGATCCTGACGGTTATTGTAATTATTTGATATCTCGCGTCTCTGCCACATGAGATCGGCATCTTCTATCAGCTCCCGCTCTGTCTGGGGAACATAGATGGGAATATGCCTTTCATAAGCTTTGGCAAGTCCCTGGACCTGATCTCTGTGATGATGGGTAATCAGTACGGCCAATATAGTATGGATCGAAAGCAGATGTAAATGCTGCAGTACATCGCCGCTGCCAAAGTCAATTAAGATGGCTGAATCACCGTCCGTAATGACATATACCTGACAGGTGTCATGGAATACATAAAGGTGATCCGTAATTTTCTGAAACAAGGAAACCTCTCCTTTCTGAATATGAGTTGGAATGATTTCATTATACATGGAATTCCATGGGAATCAATGGATTATACTGTGCAGACCATGTATTTGTTTAGCTGCAGGACTTGACAGAAAAGGTTTTGAAAGAGGTAGGGGAATATCAGAATAAATAACGAAAGAGAGGATAAAAGCTATGAATCTGAAGGAATTCTACGCAGGAGAAGCCTTTGATGCTCATCGCTATTTTGGAGCGCATATTGAGGAGGAAGGCGTCTTATTCCGGACTTATGCGCCCGGAGCTTTGGGAATTGAAGTAATCGGGGAATTCAATGACTGGCAGGGAACCAGGATGTATCGGGAGGGGAGCGGCGGGATCTATTCTGTATGGATTCCCAATGCGCATGCCGGGCAGATGTATAAGTATAAAATCTACAAAAAAGGGGCCGTTCAGGATCACTGTGATCCGTATGGATTCGGCATGGAGAAGAGGCCGGGAAGTGCTTCTGTAATTGTAGATCTGTCAGAATACTGCTTCGGCGACGGGGAATGGATGGCAGCAAGGAAAGTTGATTACAATGCGCCGCTTTCGATATATGAGCTTCATCTTGGATCCTTTCGTACCAGACAGGGAAAGGAGACAGCATGGTACCGCTATGAAGAGCTTGCAGATGTGCTGATTCCGTATCTGAAGGAGAATTATTATAATTATGTTGAATTCATGCCGCTTTGTGAACATCCGCTGGATGCGTCCTGGGGGTATCAGAATACGGGATTTTTCAGTCCGACTTCAAGATATGGGACAGCGGCGGGATTGAAGGAGCTTGTGGATCGGTGCCACAGGGCGGGAATCGGAGTGATTCTGGATTTTGTTCCGGTGCATTTTGCGGTTGACGCATACGGACTGGCGAATTATGACGGGACGGCTTTGTATGAGTACCCTCATACGGATGTGGGAGTCAGTGAATGGGGCAGCCATAATTTTATGCATTCAAGAGGCGAGGTGAGGAGCTTTCTGCAGTCTTCCGCCGCATACTGGCTTGAGGAGTATCATTTTGACGGACTGCGGATGGACGCAGTCAGCCGGATTATTTACTGGCAGGGAGATCCGGCAAGGGGCGTGAACAACAGCGCGGTTAATTTTATTAAATTCATGAATCGGGGACTTCGTCAAAGATTCCCGGGCATCTTATTGATGGCGGAGGATTCTACGGATTATCCGGGAGTTACAGGGCCGGTTGATGAGGGTGGACTGGGGTTCGATTATAAGTGGGACATGGGCTGGATGAATGATACGCTTGATTATTTTAAGAAGACGCCGAAGCAGAGGACAGAGAATTATCATAAGCTGACCTTTTCCATGATGTATTTCTACAATGAACGGTACCTGCTGCCGCTCTCTCATGATGAGGTGGTACACGGGAAGGCAACGATTGTGCAGAAGATGTATGGGGAATATGAAGACAAGTTCCCTCAGGCCAGGGCATTTTATCTGTATATGTATGTGCATCCGGGAAAGAAGCTGAACTTCATGGGAAATGAGATTGCGCAGCTTCGGGAATGGGACGAGAGCAGGGAGCAGGACTGGGGGCTTGCGGCTTATCCGATTCATGCTGCCTTTCACCGGTTTATGATGGATCTGAACCGGCTCTATCTTGAGGAAGATGCTTTCTATGCGGGAGAATATGAACCGGGACAGTTTGAGTGGCTTGACTGTCATGAAGAGGAGAAGCGGCTCTACGCGATCAGGAGAAGGGGAAGCAGGCATGATCTGACGGCTGTCTTTAACTTCTCCGATCAGGATGAGACAGAATATGTTCTTCCATGGAATGAAAATTCTGCATGGTTCCCGCTGCTTGACAGCAGCTGGGAAATATATGGAGGAGGAACAAGGAAGAGTACAAAAAGAATCTGCCCGGAGCAGGGACCAGAAGGAGGAAGGCTGAAGCTTTCCCTCCCCGCGTATTCCGGAGCCCTGTACCGGACAGAAAAAATGGATTAACGTTCCTTAAGGCGGAGGCTTCTGACGCGGTTAAAGCAGGCGTAGATCTCCTGAATTCTCGGTATGGCAAGAAAGTCCGGCAGATAGGAGGAATCGGAGAGCGCGTCAAGTCCCTTTTTCTGAATCAGGGAGGTAAGCTGCGCAATCACCGCGTTCAGATCCCTGCTTCCGTCCATCAGATGTTCATCCGCATAGCGGAGAAGATAGGCAAGAGCGTTGGTCTGTTCGGAATCGGCAAGCTGTTCAACATACCGCAGATCAATCGTCTCAAGGCCGATCTGAATCGAATCCCTGCCGTGGCACTTCAGCTTTAAGCGGTCGCGCTTTTTCTCGAAGCTGCCGGAGAGCGGGATTCGTACGGAATTGGAAGGCATCGCGGCGTTCTCTTCCTTTATGCTCTCCGAGGGGAGGATGCCGCAGGAACGGCTGATTTCCTTTGCCCTGTCCGTAATATCATAAGGACGGTAGGTATCCATCTGCAGAATGGTGTCTGCCTTCAGAAAGAAATCCCCGCTGCTGCCCGCGACCAGAATGGTGGATATGCCGTTTCGTTCGTATAACGGACGAATCCGGTTAATAAAGGGGGTAATGGGCTCCTTGTCCCGGCTGATTACACGCTGCATCAGCTCATCCCTGACCATAAAATTCGTAGCGGAGGTATCCTCGTCAATGAGCAGAACCTTAGCCCCCGCTTCCGCGGCTTCCATGACACAGGCAGCCTGGGAGGTGCTTCCGGAGGCGTCTTCCGTATAAAAATGCACGGTATCCTTCCGGTTCGGGAGATTATTAATGAAGTAGGAGATATTGGTGCCGCGGATACTTCTCCCGTCCTCTGCGCGGATCTTGACTGCGGAGGCGTCCGTAATCACATATTCGCGTCCGTCGCCGGCGATATGGTTATACACGCCGCGTTCTAATGCCTTAAGGAGCGTGGATTTGCCGTGATAGCCGCCGCCGACAATCAGCGTAATTCCGTTCGGAATGCCCATTCCGGTGAGCGTTCCCTTATGAGGAAGGGTGAGAGTAACGGAAAGGCTGTCCGGAGAACGAAAGAGTACGGCATTCTTCATCGGCCGGTCAGAGATTCCGCTTTCCCGCGGAAGGACGGCGCCGTCCGCAACGAATGCGGCCAGATTCCTTGCGCGAAGCTCGGAGCGGATACAGGCCTGATCGTCCGCCAGATCAATGACCTCTTTCACCGCGGATGCGTTCAGCTTCCGGTAGAAGCATACGGCGCCGGCCGCGGCGGGCAGAAAATCGAAGAATATCTTTGCCAGCTCGTCCGACTGAATCGTGCGTCCGTTCGCCGGGAAGCCGACTTCAAAGCGGATGATAAGCTGATTCGCGTCCAGAGTGCAGGCCGTACGTTCGAGGATCTCCTGGCCCGGGCGGCTTACGCCGATCAGCCCGCTCTTGCCGGAACCCTTTGCGCGGAAGGTATATTTGGACGCCTGGATCCCGAACAGGCGGATCAGATAATCCTCAAGCGCGATCCTGCGTTCTTTTGGGGAAAGATACTCCAGGGGGAATCCCGCCGTACTCTGCTTCATCAGAATCCGCAGCTTTGAGGGGGCGGCAAACGGATCTCCCTGGACATGATCAATGCTTAAGATGTAGTCTTTAAAATCATACTGGCCCTGAAGCGATTTATAGGCCGGATAGCTCTTATGGTTAACCGAATTCAGCATAT
>DVNP01000169.1 GCA_018714285.1 Candidatus Caccomorpha excrementavium
AATTTTGAGCGATTTGTCAAGTGTTATTTGCAAAAAAGTGGGTGATTTTTTTGAGATAGGGGTCGGAAAGCCTTATAAAATCAGGGCTGAAGATTCCGAGAAGTTATAATTTGTTTAGAGGAGGACAGGGAGTCTGTCTGCCGGGCATTCCGATTTGTGAAACATTACCAGAGCCAATATGAGCCCGGCTTCCTGGTCGGATGGGATGTGGGCTGCGCAGCGAAGAATCGGATTCGTTGGTTAATGTAGTCAAACGCGGCGATCTGTGTTATACTTGTGCCGTGGAGATATCGTTGTCTATGATCCACTGGCAGAATGGTAAGACTTAAGAGAACCGGAGGTTGACACAATGAATGAAGAGGGAAAAATTCAGGCGGGGATTCTGTTTTGCCCTGCGGATCCACAGCTTCGCGCATTCAAGCTTAAGGCTCATAATTTAAACGTGGACTACAATCAGACTCATGAGGATGAGACAGAGAAGCGTGCTCGGATTCTATCCGAGCTGATCGGGGAATTTGGGGAGGGAGGCTTTATTCAGGGGCCGATCGCGTTTCACTACGGAAAGCATACCAGGATTGGTAAGAAGTTTTTCGCGAATTTTAACCTGACGATACAGGACGACGCGGAGGTTACAATCGGAGATAACTGTATGTTTGGCCCTAATGTTACGATCGTTACGCCTCTGCATCCGATGTTGGCGGATGAGAGGAAGGCTATGCTGACCGCTTCGGGGGAGGAGAAGGCTCTCTGCTATGCGAAGCCGGTTCATATCGGCAGCGGCTGTTGGTTCGGAGCGTCTGTTACGGTATGTCCCGGAGTCACGATTGGCGACCGGTGCGTGATTGGCGCAGGCAGCGTGGTGACGCGGGATATTCCGTCGGATAGCTTTGCCGCAGGGGTTCCCTGCAAGGTGATTCGCGCGATTACGGAACAGGACAGCATGAAGAATAAGCCGGAGATTCTGGCGGATAATAGGGTTCTGCCAAGGGAGTCCGGAAGATAATGATATAAAGTCAGAAAAGGCGGCAGCGGTTGCTTTCCAGAGACTGCTGCCTTTTGTTTTGTCATTTTTTCCATGCGGGAGATGTTTTTTTAAAGATTTTGTCATATTCTGAAAAAACCTTAAAAAGTCACAAAAAAACAGTAGCATTACACCAAAAAATTTGATATACTATACAAAGACTATGACTAACATCATGAGATCAGGCCAGGGATATGTCGTAATTTCATATATTGAGAACGGAAAGGATGCGTGTTATAATTTATGGGGAATACTTATGTTAATAAGATTCAGAAGGGACAGGCAAATATGATGAGAAAAACCAAGATAATATGTACATTAGGCCCTTCCACAAAAGATGAGCAGGTATTAAGGGATCTGATGCTGAACGGCATGAGCGTGGCCAGAATTAATTTTTCCCACGGAACGCATGAGGAGCACAGGGAGACGATCCGAAAGGTGAAGGAGATCCGAAAGCAGCTGAACCTTCCGGTAGCTCTCCTGCTGGATACCAAGGGTCCCGAGATTCGGATTGGTGATTTTGAGAATGGAAGAATTGAGCTGAAAAAAGGGAAGACATTCGTGCTGACGACGGAAGATATCCTGGGAGATGAGAACCGGGTATCGATTACGTATAAGAATCTGGTGAATGATGTGAATGTCGGCAACAGGATTCTGATTGACGACGGACTGATTGAAATGGAGGTTATCAGCGTTACAGAGACCGATATTGTGTGCCGTGTTTTGAACGGCGGAATAATCTCTAATCACAAGGGGGTCAATGTGCCGAACGTAGAGCTTACCATGCCGTTTATCAGCGAGAAGGATTATCAGGATATTCTCTTCGGAATCGAGCAGGACTTTGATTTTATTGCGGCGTCCTTTACCCGAACGGCGGACGATATTCTTCAGATTAAGAAGATCCTGCGGGAGAACGGCTGCAGCCGGATGTGTATCATTGCCAAGATAGAGAATATGCAGGGTGTTGAGAATATTGACGACATTATCCGGGTAACAGATGGGATCATGGTCGCGAGGGGAGACATGGGCGTGGAGATCCCGCTTGAAGAAGTACCTGTTATTCAGAAGGTGATTATTAAGAAAGCCTATCAGGCAGGCAAGCGGGTTATTACAGCAACGCAGATGCTGGATTCCATGATGAAGAATCCGAGACCAACCAGAGCGGAGGCAACCGACGTCGCGAACGCAATCTATGACGGCACGAGCGCCATTATGCTGTCCGGGGAGACGGCGGCCGGCCTGTACCCGATTGAAGCGCTTAAGACCATGGATCGAATCGCGAGAAGGGCGGAGCAGGATATTGATTACGGCAATCGGTTCCGCGAGCGTCTGAATGTGGTGAATACGGACATCACGAACGCAATTTCCCATGCAACCTGCATGACCGCCATGGATCTGAATGCCGCCGCGATTATTACCGTTACCAAGTCCGGCGGGACGGCAAGGATGATCTCCAAGTATCGCCCGAGCTGTCCGATTATCGGATGCAGTCCGGACGAGCATGTATGCCGTCAGATGAATCTGTCCTGGGGAGTTCAGCCGCTGCTGATTGCCGAGGAGACGGATACGGATGAGCTCTTTGACCATGCGGTGGATGCCGCGGAACAGGCGGGATATATTTCTGCGGGAGAGATTGCCGTTCTTACGGCGGGTGTGCCGCTTGGAATCTCCGGAACAACGAACCTGATTAAGGTTCATGTGGCCGGACATGTGCTTCTTCGCGGGAAGGGGCTGACGGCGAAGAAGGTCTGCGCAAGCCTGTGTGTGTGCAATTCCATTGAGGAACTGCAGAAGAATTTTAAGTCGGGGAGTATTATTGTTACGAAGGATACGACAAATGAGATGATACCGCAGCTGAAGGAAGCTTCCGCCATTATCGTGGAAGAGGGGGACATGAACTGCCATGCGGCTGTAGTGGGCTTGAGCCTGGATATTCCGGTGGTTCTGGGAGCCGCGAACGCGACCAAGATACTGAAGTCCGGAGCCGTAGTGACCGTAGACGGAGAGAGCGGAATCATCAGTTACAGTTAAGGAAGGACGGGATAAGGATGATACGGATCGCCAGGAAGCTTGCAGGAATCGGGTGCGGTCTGCTGATGCTGGTTTCATTGACAGGCTGTACATCGATGATGTACAATACCGGAACGACAATAGAGAAGATGGATCTGAACAGGGATGAGCTTTCCGAAATGAATCTGGAGGATTTTTATTCGGATGAGACGGGATTTTCTTTTCACGGGGTAAAGTTGGGCAGTACGGTAGAGGAGACCGAGGAAGCTCTGGGTTATTCGCTCGGAAGCAGGACGCCTCTGAATTCCGGTACTGTATTCACTTATCATCCTGAGGAGGCGGCTGCCCTGATTTTAGGAAGGCTGTGCTCGAGCGTAGAGCTGGTATATGATTATGAAGGAACATTGTACAGTGTTACCTATCAGTATATGGCAGGAGACGACATGGATTCCGAAGGGCTGGATGCTTTCGCGGCAGAGCTTGTGGAGGAATTTGACAGGCTGTATGGAGAGAATGCGGCCAATGAGACGCTGACGGAGCTGAATACCGGAACCATGACTTCCGTTATTTACAAATGGGAGGAGGAGATCGAAGGAGAACAGATATCAAGTCTTCAGGTTGCGGTCAGCAGTATGTCGGATCAGACGGATATGGTGATTGTTGGCGTGATTTGCTATGATAAGTCCGCCCTGGAGGAAGAAGCTTCGGAATAGGGCTTGACTTTCCGGGGATTCGTGCGATATAATAATTGCGGTGTTCTAAGAAGCAGTTAAATCAGTGAACGGCGATGAAGGAACGAGTAACGGATGACAGGTATCCAGAGAGAAGGACAGAGGGTGGAAGTCCTTTATACGCATGCCGCCGTGAAGACCACTCCAGAGCCGCAGCGCAAACGGCAGTCCGGCCGGCAAGCGCTGCCGTATGTCTGCGTTAAAGAATAGGATTTGCTGGAATCCGAACTGAGTGAAACAATAAGGTGGAACCGTGTGTTGCCGAGTGTACGCACCCTTATTCCGATGGCAGAGGCTATGGGAATAAGGGTGTTTTTTAATTTTAATATCGATCTTGAGAAAGGAGATTATTATGATTATAAGAATGAAAGACGGATCGGAGAGGGAGTATGACGCGCCGGTTACTGTATGGAAGGCCGCGCAGGATATCGGGGAAGGACTTGCCAGAGCGGCCTGTGCGGGAGAAGTGAACGGGCAGGCTGTGGATCTGCGCTATGAGATAACGCAGGACTGCGATCTTCGGATTCTGACCTTTGAGGATGAAGAGGGGCGGGCCGCGTTCCGGCATACGGCATCGCATATTCTGGCGCAGGCGGTTAAGAGACTGTACCCCAATACAAGGCTTGCCATTGGACCGGCCATTAAGGATGGCTTTTACTATGATTTTGAATTCGAAAGTCCCATCAGCAATGAGGATCTGGAGCAGATTGAAAAAGAGATGAAAAAAATCGTGGAGGAAAAGGAAGACATCCGGAGATTCACACTGACGCGGGAAGAGGCCATGGAGCTGATGAGGAAGAGGGAGGAGCCGTATAAGCAGGCTCTGATTGAGGATCTGCCGGAAGGGGAGGAGATCAGCTTCTATGAGCAGGGAGAGTTCGTGGATCTGTGCGCGGGACCTCATCTGATGAATACGAAGTCAGTGAAGGCATTCCGGCTGACATCGATTGCGGGCGCATACTGGAGAGGAAGCGAGAAGAATAAGATGCTTACCAGAATCTACGGAACCGCGTTCGCGAAGAAGGAAGAACTGAAGGAATATCTGGAGCTGCTTGAGGAGGCGAAGAAGAGGGATCACAGGAAGCTTGGAAAAGAGCTCGGACTGTTCGCCCTGATGGATGAGGGGCCGGGATTCCCGTTCTTCCTTCCCAAGGGAATGATTCTTAAGAACCTCCTGATCGATTACTGGAGAGAGCTGCATAAGCGGGAAGGATATGTGGAGATTCAGACCCCGATGCTGCTGAACCGGAAGCTTTGGGAGACCTCCGGACATTGGGATCATTATCGGGAAAATATGTATACGACCCGAATCGATGACGAAGACTTCGCGATTAAGCCGATGAACTGTCCGGGCGGGATGCTGGTGTACAAGTCCGAGCCTCATTCCTACCGGGATCTTCCGCTTCGGATCGGGGAGCTGGGACTGGTACACCGTCATGAGAAGTCCGGCGCTCTGCACGGACTGATGCGCGTGCGCTGCTTTACGCAGGATGATGCGCATATCTTCATGACTCAGGAGCAGATTACGGATGAAATCAAGGGGGTTGTACGGCTGATTGATGAGGTCTATCAGAAGTTTGGATTCCGTTATCATGTGGAGCTGTCCACCAGGCCCGAGGACAGCATCGGAAGCGATGAGGACTGGGAAATGGCAACGGACGGACTGAGAAAGGCGCTGGATGAACTGAAGCTGGATTATACGGTAAATGAAGGGGACGGCGCGTTCTACGGACCGAAGATTGATTTCCATCTGACGGATTCTCTCGGAAGAACCTGGCAGTGCGGAACCATTCAGTTGGACTTCCAGCTTCCGATGCGCTTTGAGGCAGAATATATCGGAGCGGACGGCGAACGCCACAGGCCGATTATGATTCACAGAGTTGTATTCGGATCCATTGAGCGCTTTATCGGAATCCTGATCGAGCATTATGCCGGGAAATTTCCGCTTTGGCTTGCCCCGGTTCAGGTAAAGGTACTGCCGATTTCAGACAAGCATATTGACTACGCGAAGAAAGTAACGGAGATTTTGAAGAATGCGTCCATTCGCTGCGAAGCAGATCTGAGGGCGGAAAAGATCGGATATAAGATCCGCTCAGCGCAGCTTGAAAAGGTACCGTATATGCTGATTGTAGGACAGAAGGAGGAAGAGAACGGAACGGTCTCTGTTAGAAGCAGAGAGGAAGGAGATCTGGGAGAGGAGATTCTTAAGGAGTTCATAGAAAAGACATTTCTGAACGGACAGGATTAAGACGGAACGCAACGGCCGCGCGGACAGGCCCCTGCCTTGTCTGCGCGGCCGGCGTACCTCATACTCTTATGATATAATTCTGCTTTCTCGGCTTGGGAGCGGGAATTTCTCCTGCAGCATATCCGAGGATGCAGTTCCCGATTCCTTCGTACTGTTCTCCGAGTCCCCATTCTTTCAGCAGGGCTTTCCCTTCGGGCAGGGAGAAGACCTCTCTGGCGCGGTGAATCCAGCAGGAGTCCACTCCGACCGCATGCGCGGCATTCAATAAGTTACCCATAACCAGACTTCCGTCCTCTACATAGGTACGGCGGGTGCTGTCTGCCAGGACAACGAGAAGAGTGGGAGCGCCATAGAACGGATCGGAGCCCGGATTCCCCATTACTTCGGCATTCAGGCGGGAGAGTCTGGCAATCAGTTCCGGATTCTGAATTACGACAATGACCGGGGACTGCGCGCCCATGCCGGTAGGGGCCCAGGTTCCCGCCTCCAGAATCGCGTTAAGCTGCTCGTCCGAAATCTGTTTCTTTTGATAGCTGCGGACGCTTCGTCTGGTTTTCAGATCCTGTAAAGTTTCTTTCATAATCTTCCTTCCTTTCTTTTTGTATTAAATAAGATTAAAACAGGCTGTTAAAGCCTTTGTCCTTCTTTTATTATAGCATAGCTGTCAAGCGCGGCCAAAGAGGCTGATAAATGAGAATTCATGGGGGAGGGCTTCAGTGGGTTATGTGGACGGGGGATTACAAAATATTGCTTCCGGGTTGACATTCTTTCGGTCATATGTTATTTTAACAGTAGTGTAACTAACATACGGGGAGGTAGTCGCCGCAGCTGCCTGCGTGATTAAATCAACATCGTGGATCTGAAGCAGTTCGGGTTCTGGTTTAATCTGAGAATGACCAGACTTATATCCTGACTTTGGGGTATAAGTCTTTTTTTGGCTTGCAGGGACTGCCGTACTTGTTGTTACCGGGACCTTAAGGTCACGAACAGAAAAAGGCCGCAGGCCGTCCGGCCTGCCAATCAAAGGAGGTTTCTTTTCATGGATTTCTTAGTTGAAGGCATTATGTCGATCACATGGCAGCAGCTAATCATGTATGGTGTCGGCATCCTGCTGATCTACCTTGCTATCTGCAAGGATTTTGAACCTGCGCTTCTGCTTCCGATGGGATTCGGCGCTATTCTGGTCAATCTTCCTTCTTCCGGCGTTATTAATCAGACGCTTGAAGGCGTAGGAGAAACACAGGGTATTATTCAATGGCTGTTCGAGGTCGGAATTGAAGCTTCGGAGGCGCTTCCAATCCTTCTCTTCATAGGTATCGGCGCGATGATTGACTTCGGACCGCTGCTGTCCAATCCGCTGATGTTCCTGTTTGGCGCGGCGGCGCAGTTTGGTATCTTTTTAACGATTGTGATCGCGGTGCTGCTCGGCTTTGATTTAAGAGATGCGGCTTCCATCGGTATGATCGGCGCGGCGGACGGACCGACTTCGATTCTGGTATCCCAGATTCTGAATTCGCAATATGTCGGCGCGATTGCGGTCGCGGCCTATTCGTATATGGCGCTGGTTCCCCTGGTTCAGCCGATTGCGATTAAGGCCGTAACAACAAAGAAAGAACGTATGATCCGGATGCCTTATAATCCGAAGAGTGTAACGAAGAAGACAAGAATCTTTTTCCCGATTATCGTTACCTTCATAGCAGGTCTGGTAGCTCCTCAGTCGGTCGCGCTGGTCGGCTTCCTGATGTTCGGCAATCTGCTGCGTGAGTGCGGCGTTCTGAATACCCTGTCCGATACGGCTCAGAATATTCTGTCCAACCTGATTACCCTTCTGTTGGGTATCACGATTGCGTTCAGCATGAGAGCGGAGGAGTTCGTAAGCATACAGACTCTGATGATTATGGGACTCGGTCTTGTAGCCTTTGTATTCGATACAATCGGCGGCGTATTATTCGCAAAGATTCTGAACCTCTTCCTGAAGAAGGACAAGAAGGTGAATCCGATGATCGGCGCTGCGGGAATCTCGGCTTTCCCGATGTCTGCGCGCGTTGTACAGAAGCTGGCGATTAAGGAGGATCCTACGAATCACCTTCTGATGCACGCAATCGGAGCGAACGTGTCCGGACAGATTGCTTCTGTGGTTGCGGGCGGTGTTATTTTGAGTGTAGTCAGCCAGATTCTGGCAAGATAAAGCAGCAAAAGGAGGAAGCTTCTTATGAATATGGATAACCTGATTGGTGCGTTTGAAATAATGGGAAAGGGAATGCTTGGAATCTTCACGGTTATTATCCTGATTACGCTTGTTGTTCTGCTGATGTCCAAGTTCGGCGATGATAAGAAGTAGAACAGGGCAAAGGATGATCGGAAGCGATCGGATAACAGAAACAAGAGCATAACGTTATTTACAGATGGAAAAAGGCTGTTTCATAACACAGAATTGGTTATGGAACAGCTTTTTTTCGACTCTTGACTTTAATACGAATCCGTATTATACTGCTTTGGTACGAATTCGTATCAGGAAACGGGAATCGAATATCTGACGAAATGGGAGAATAAAGGAGTAACGGAGGAGATGCAGGATCAGAACTATGAAAGAATCCGCAGGCTGATGCTTGCCACGACAAGAATAGACGGAGCTTATTATTTTTTTTCGAGAAGAGCAGGAATCAAAGAGAATATCCTGGTGCTGCTGTATGCCATGGACGATGGGAAGCCGCATTCTCAGAAGCAGATATGGGAGGACTGGCTGGTGCCGAAGACCACGATTAATACAAATATCCGGGAGCTTAAGAAGGCCGGGTATGTAACATTGTTCCCGGGAGAGGGAACGAGAGAGAAGAGAATCGGACTGACCGAGGCGGGAATGGCATTCGCACAGCAGATTCTGAAGAGCGTATATGAAGCCGAGGAGACGGCGATTGAGAAGACATTACAGAACTATTCGCCGGAATTCGTCGATGCGCTGGATTATTTTGCCGGCTGTCTGTGTGAGGAGCTGCAAAAAAAGCCAGTGCAGGGAGGTTAGAAAAGGAAGAATGCAATATGGATAATAATACTTTATTTGCAAAAACACGGATTATCAAATTGTTCTTTTTGGCAGCTATACCGGGGACAATCAGTATGCTTGCATCCGCGCTGTATCAGCTGATAGACGGGATCTTTGTCGGACGCTTTCTGGGAGAGACGGCATTCGCGGCACTGAACCTGGCCATGCCGTTTGTTATTATTAATTTCAGTCTGGCGGATCTGATTGGAGTGGGGTCTTCGGTCCCTATTTCCATCAATCTCGGGCGGAAGAAGGATGAGGAAGCGAATAATATCTTTACCTGCGCCTGCCTGATGATTGTGGGTGCGGGAATTGTGATTGGAGGCTTTTTGTTCCTGTCCGCGCCGCTTCTGATTCGTCTGATTGGTGCGGAGGGAGATTTTGCGAAATTTGCCGTGCAGTATCTGAGAGTGTACGCGCTCTGCTCGCC
>DVNP01000170.1 GCA_018714285.1 Candidatus Caccomorpha excrementavium
TTCACTGTGCAGTTCCATCCGGAAGCATGTGCCGGACCGCAGGATACCGGATTTTTGTTCGATCGCTTTATTACTATGATGGAGGTGCAGGAATAATGCCGAAGAGAAATGACATTAAGAAGGTTCTGGTGATCGGATCCGGTCCGATTGTAATCGGACAGGCTGCCGAATTCGATTATGCGGGCACACAGGCATGCCGTTCTTTAAAGGAAGAAGGGATCGAGGTTGTGCTCGTCAATTCCAATCCTGCCACTATCATGACGGATAAGGATATCGCGGATATGGTCTATATTGAGCCGCTTACGCCCGAAGTAGTGAAACAGATTATACTTAAGGAGAGGCCGGACAGCGTGCTGCCCACGCTTGGCGGACAGGCCGCGCTCAATATCGCGATGGAGCTAGAGGAATGCGGATTTTTGAGGGAACAGAATGTCAGGCTGATCGGAACGACTTCACTTACGATTAAGAAGGCGGAGGATCGTCAGGAATTCAAGAATACAATGGAGAAGATCGGGGAGCCCTGCGCGCCGAGCGAGATTGTAACCAATGTGGAAGACGCGGCTGCGTTCGCATCGAAGATCGGGTATCCGGTCGTAATCCGTCCTGCGTATACCCTGGGAGGATCTGGCGGCGGAATCGCTCATGATGAGGAGCAGCTGACCGAGATCTGCTCGAATGGTCTTCGCTTAAGCCGTGTAGGACAGTGCCTGGTTGAGCGCTGTATTGCCGGCTGGAAGGAGATTGAATATGAGGTAATGCGCGACGGCGCGGGGAACTGTATTACGGTCTGTAATATGGAGAACATTGATCCGGTCGGCGTTCATACCGGCGACAGTATTGTTGTTGCGCCGTCCCAGACATTATCGGATAAAGAGTATCAGATGCTTCGGACCTCGGCGCTTAATATTATTACCGAGCTGAATATTACGGGAGGCTGTAACGTGCAGTATGCGCTTCATCCGGAGTCCTTTGAGTATTGCGTCATAGAGGTGAATCCGAGGGTCAGCCGTTCTTCCGCGCTTGCCTCCAAAGCAACCGGTTATCCGATTGCCAAGGTAGCCGCGAAGATTGCCTTGGGCTATACGCTTGACGAGATTCCGAACGCCGTAACGGGTAAGACAGTCGCCAGCTTTGAGCCCGCGCTTGATTATGTGGTAGTCAAGATTCCGAAATGGCCCTTTGATAAGTTCATTATGGCGAAGCGGACTTTAACCACGCAGATGAAGGCAACCGGAGAGGTTATGAGTATCTGTACCAGTTTTGAGGGGGCGCTGATGAAGGCAATCCGCTCTCTGGAGCAGAATATGTTCAGTATGATCCTGAAAGGTCTGGAATCCGATACAACAGAAGAGATCAGAGAGAAGCTTCACCGGATTGACGACAGACGTCTGTTCGTGATTGCGGAGGCAATCCGGCGCGGGATTTCTTATGAAGAGATTCATGATATTACCAAGATTGATATCTGGTTCCTGGATAAAATTGCGGTTCTTACATCAATGGAAGCGCGTCTGAAGACAGAACCGATGACGAGGGAGCTGATGCTTGAAGCGAAGCGTCTGGAATTCCCGGATCGCGTCATTGCGCAGCTTACAGGCAGGGAGCTTTCGGAGATTAAGAAGCTGCGGAAGGAAGAGTACGGTATTCATGCCGCATTCAAGACGGTTGATACCTGCGCGGCAGAGTTCGAGGCCAAGACCCCGTATTATTATTCCTGCTATGCGAGCGAGAATGAAGTGGAGGCGAAGCATAACCGGAAGAAGGTTATGGTTCTCGGCTCCGGCCCGATTCGTATCGGACAGGGAATTGAATTCGATTACTGCTCCGTGCACTGCGTCTGGTCGCTGAAACGCAGCGGCTATGAGACGATTATCGTGAATAATAACCCGGAAACTGTCAGTACGGATTTTGACATTGCGGATAAGCTGTATTTTGAACCGCTTACGCCCGAGGATGTGGAGAGCATTGTAGATCTGGAGAAGCCCGACGGCGCCGTGGTTCAGTTCGGCGGACAGACCGCAATTAAACTGACGCAGGCTCTGATTGAGATGGGCGTTCCGATTCTCGGAACGTCGGCGGAGAATGTAGACGCGGCGGAGGACCGGGAGCTCTTCGATGAGATTCTGGAACGCCTCAGAATTCCGAGACCTGCGGGACGGACCGTGTTCACGGCCGACGAAGCGGTCCGGGCGGCAAATGAGCTGGGCTATCCGGTGCTGGTACGTCCCTCTTATGTACTTGGCGGCGCCGGGATGCAGATCGCGATTTCGGATCAGGATGTCAGGGAATTCATGGAGGTTATCAACCGCAATGTGCAGGAGCATCCGATTTTGGTGGATAAATATCTGATGGGCAAGGAGGTTGAGGTGGATGCCGTCTGTGACGGGGAAGATATTCTGATTCCGGGAATCATGGAGCATGTGGAAAGAGCGGGCATCCATTCCGGAGACAGTATCTCGGTCTATCCAGCGCAGAGCTTAAGCGAGCACATTAAAGAGGTGATCGTGGAGTATACAGGCAAGCTGGCAAAGGCGCTTCATGTTGTCGGATTAATCAATATTCAGTTCATTGTGTATGGAAATAAGGTCTATGTGATTGAAGTAAATCCGCGCTCAAGTCGTACGGTACCCTATATCAGCAAGGTGACGGGAATTCCGATTGTCGATCTGGCGTCCAGGGTTATTCTGGGAGCAAAGCTCAGAGAGCTTGGATATATCCCCGGGCTTGCGCCTGAATCGGATTATATCGCGATTAAAATGCCGGTCTTCTCCTTTGAAAAGCTGCGCGGTGCGGATATCGGCCTCGGCCCGGAAATGAAATCCACGGGAGAGTGTCTGGGAATTGCGCAGTCCTTCAATGAAGCGCTTTACAAGGCATTTCTCGGAGCGGGAATTCATCTTCCGAAGCATAAGAAGATGATTATTACTGTCAAAGATGCGGATAAGGCGGAAGCGGTCGGCGTTGCGAAGCGGTTCGAAGCGCTGGGATATGAAATCTACGCGACCAGAAGCACGGCGAAGATCCTCCAGAATAACGATGTAGACGCGATTCCGGTCCATAAGCTGGACGGAGAGTCGCCCAATATTATTGACCTGATTCTCGGACATGAGATTGATCTGGTAATTGATACGCCGACCCAGGGAAGGGATAAGTCAAGAGACGGATTCCTGATCCGCCGCGTATCCATTGAGACGGGAGTTACGGTTCTGACGAGTCTGGATACGGCAAACGCCCTGGTAACAAGCCTTGAAAACCGGCAGGACGGCCTTACAATGGTGGACATCGCAAAGCTGTAAGGCGCGGAAGGCTAAAAAATATTTTGCACTTGATGGTGATGTATGCTATACTGAATAAAACATCAGTACGGGGCAGGAACTGCATCGGCAGAGTTCCTGCCCTTAAAACCTTAACAGGCAGAAGAGAAAGGCGTGGTATCGGGAATGAAAGAATTGAAGGATTATGTAAGAAGTATACCGGATTTTCCGGAAGAAGGGATTATATTCCGGGATGTAACGAGTATTCTGCAGGATAAGGACGGACTGCATCTGGCAATCGACAAGATTCAGGAGCTGGTGCAGGATCTGGAATTTGACGTTGTGGTCGGTCCGGAATCGAGAGGCTTTATCTTCGGGGTACCGATCGCATATAATCTCGGCAAGTCCTTTGTGCCGGTCCGCAAGAAGGGAAAGCTTCCCTGCGCGACGATTGAGGCGGAATATGATCTGGAATACGGCAAGAGCGTGCTTGAGATGCATAAAGACGCGATTGTACCCGGGCAGAAGGCGGTTATTATTGATGATCTGATTGCTACGGGCGGAACGACCGAGGCGATTATACGTCTGATAGAGCAGCTTGGAGGAGAAGTTATCAGGATTGTTTTTCTGATGGAGCTTTGCGGTCTGAAGGGCAGAAAGAAGCTGGCAGGCTATGATGTACGGTCCGTAATCCAGTACGAGGGAAAGTAAGAGGCGCGACGGCCGGTATAAGAGATGGGATTGATTTTTTCTGAAGCTTTGATATAATAGATCTATTATTGTAGGATACAGAATCAGGACAGGCGGGAGGGCAGGGAACCATATGGATGAAGAGAAGATTGTGAAGAAGGATGAGGAAATAACACAGAAGGATATTGAGGAGCTGGCCGCGCCGGCGGATTTTACAAGTCCGGAGGTGCTGTATCAGGATCTGGTGACGGCGATACGGAATTATCATCCCTCTACCGATCTGTCCATGGTTGAAAAGGCATACCAGACGGCGACCGAAGCGCATCAGAATCAGAAGAGGAAGTCCGGGGAACCGTATATTATTCACCCGCTTTGTGTAGCGATTATTCTGGCAGAGCTTGAACTGGATAAGGAGACGATTATCGGGGGACTGCTGCATGACGTAATTGAGGACACCAGGTTTACGGTACAGGATCTGACCGAGATGTTCGGAGAAGAGATTGCGCTTCTGGTTGATGGCGTTACCAAGCTGACCCAGCTGAATTATTCCAAGGATAAGGTGGAGATTCAGGCCGAGAACCTGCGCAAGATGTTCCTGGCCATGGCGAAGGATATCCGGGTGATTCTGATTAAGCTGGCGGATCGTCTTCATAATATGCGGACCATGCAGTATCAGTCGCCTACCAAGCAGATTGAAAAGTCCAGGGAGACGATGGATATCTACGCGCCAATCGCGCAGCGTCTCGGTATATCCAAGATTAAAATCGAGCTTGATGATCTGTCGCTGAAATATCTGGAACACGAGGTGTATAAGGAGCTGACGGAGAAGGTTTCTCTGAAGGAGAGCGAGCGCCAGAAGTTTATTGACGGAATCATCGAAGAGGTCAGCAACCATATCAGAGAGGCTGGCATTGAAGCAAAGGTAGACGGCCGGGTCAAGCATTTGTTCAGTATATACAAGAAGATGGTGAATCAGAATAAGACGCTGGATCAAATCTATGATCTGTTCGCCGTGCGGATTATCGTGGATACCGTGAAGGACTGCTATGCGGCGCTCGGCGTGATTCATGAGATGTATAAGCCGATTCCGGGACGGTTCAAGGATTATATCGCGATGCCGAAGCCGAATATGTATCAGTCTCTTCATACAACGCTGATTGGCCCTAAGGGACAGCCGTTTGAGATTCAGATTCGCACCTATGAGATGCACCGAACCGCCGAATACGGGATTGCGGCTCACTGGAAGTATAAAGAAGGACAGGACGGCAAGCATTCCTCTGATACGGAAGAAGCGAAGCTGACGTGGCTTCGGCAGATTCTGGAATGGCAGAGGGAGCTGTCCGATAACAAGGAATTTTTAAGTCTGCTCAAGAATGATCTGGATCTGTTTTCCGACAGCGTATACTGCTTCACGCCGACAGGCGATGTGAAGACGCTGCCCGCCGGATCGAATACGATTGATTTCGCATACAGCATACACAGCGCGGTCGGCAATAAAATGGTAGGCGCCAGAGTGAACGGCAAGATTGTTCCGATTGATTATACCATTCAGAATGGAGATCGCGTTGAAATTATCACCTCTCAGAATTCCAGAGGACCGAGCCGCGACTGGCTCGGAATCGTGAAGAGCACCCAGGCGAAAAATAAGATTAACCAGTGGTTCAAGGCTGAACGCAAGGAAGATAATATCGTACGCGGTAAGGAATTAATCGCGAACTACTGCAAGGCAAAGGGAATTGTACTCAGTGATCTGCTTAAGCCGGAGTTTATGAACGTCTGTATGCGCAAGTACGGCTTTAGAGACTGGGACTCCATCTACGCGGCGGTCGGACACGGCGGTCTCAAGGAGGGGCAGGTTGTCAACAAGCTGCAGGAGGAGTATGAGAAGAAGCACAAGAAGGAGCTGACCGACGAGAAGGTATTGGAGACCATCTCAGGCGTGAAAGAACAGAAGCCTCTGGTGAGTAAGTCCAAGGGAGGCATTGTTGTACAGGGAATCAATGATCTAGCAGTCCATTTTTCCCAGTGCTGCAACCCGGTTCCGGGGGACGAGATTGTGGGATTCGTAACAAGGGGAAGAGGAATCTCCATTCACCGGACGGACTGTGTTAATATTATTAATCTTCCGGAGGAGGACAGAAGCCGTCTGATTGACGCGGAGTGGAATACGTCGGAGGAGAAGGACGCTTCTGAATTATACAGCGCGGAGATTCAGATTTATGCGAATAACCGCAGCGGAGTTTTGCTTGATATATCGAAGATCTTTACGGAGAATAATATCGATGTGTCTTCCATGACAGTCAGAACAAGCAGGCAGGGAACTGCGACAATCAGCGTGGGGTTTGAGATTAAGGGAGTGGAGCAGCTGCAGTATATCGTGAATAAGATTCGGAATGTGGAAAGCGTGCTGGATGTGGAGCGTACCACCGGCTGACTGCGGACCGCGCCGGAACGGAAAGGAGACTGGCAATGAAACCGGTTATCAGGCAGTATGCGCTGGGAGCGCTTGCGACAAACGGATATCTCGTGAGCAATCCGGAGACAAAGGAAGCGGTATTTATCGATCCTGCCGCAAATTGCGATCGGATCATAAGAGGATTGGAGGATATGGGCTGCCGTCTGGCGGCGATTCTGCTGACGCACGGCCATTTTGATCATATCGGCGCGGCAGAGGAACTGAAGCGCCGCACGAAGGTCCCGATCTATGCGGGCGAGTATGAGAAGGAGATGCTTGAGAATGCCGATCTGAACTGTTCGGGATGGATGGAGCGGTTAACGGTGCGGGGAGATATCTGGCTTCCGGATCAGAGAATTATCCGTCCGGCCGGAATGGAGTTCAGAGTGTTGTTCACCCCCGGCCATACGGCAGGGGGCGTCTGCTATTATATGGAAGAATATGGAATTCTTTTCTCGGGGGATACCCTGTTTGCGGGATCTGTCGGCAGAACGGATCTTCCGGGAGGAAGCCCTGCGGTACTGAGAGAGTCGCTGAAGAAGCTGACAAGGCTTCCGGATTCGGTTCTTGTCTATCCGGGGCACGGCGCTTCTACCACGATTGGCGATGAAAGACAGCAGAATCCCTATCTGTCGGGAAGAGGATTCTGGGAACAGGATGAGATGTCATGAATATCAGGATACGGATGACTGGGGAGAATTATGAGGAGGAGGTCTGCCTTCTGATCAGGGCCTTTCTGCCGGAAGCTGTATTCCTGAAGCAGGAGGATACAGAGAGTCCGGCGGATTGGGAGTGCTTCTTTGAGCTGCAGGCAGATTCCATGACATTCCGGATTGAGAATGCGGACGGAGTGTTGTATAGGGAAGCCTGCGGGTATGACAAAGAAGGAGAGCTCCCGGAGAAAGGGCCTTCGGATGCGGCGCGCAGGGCATACCGGAATGAATTGCTTCGTCTGGTGTACAGAGGAATGTCTAATACAACAGGGCGGACGCTCCCGTGGGGATTCCTGACCGGGGTCAGGCCGGTTAAGCTGGTCTATGAGAAGCTTTCCGTGATGTCAGAGGAACAGATTGCGGAATATATGAAGAGGGAATATTATTGTTCGGACGAGAAGATCGAGGTCAGTCTTACCGTGGCGAAGCGGGAAAAGGAACTGCTGACACAGCTGCATCCGGAAAGAGGCTACAGTCTATACATAGGAATTCCGTTCTGCCCGACGACCTGTCTGTACTGTTCCTTCACCTCGTATCCGCTTGAGAAATATTCTGCCTGTGTGGAGCCGTATCTTAACGCTCTGAAGCGGGAGCTTGCTTTCACGGCGGAATATCTTTCGGGAAAGAGTCCGATGAGCATATATATCGGCGGCGGGACGCCCACGACCCTTACGGCCGGGCAGCTTCGCGATTTAATCGGATATACGAAGACCCTGTTTGATTTTTCCGGGGTGAAGGAGTTCACGGTGGAAGCCGGGAGGCCTGACAGCCTGAATGAGGAGAAGCTGCGCGCCTTAAAGGAGCTTGGAGTCAGCCGGATTTCGATTAATCCGCAGACCATGTGCCAGGAGACGCTGGATCTGATTGGGCGCAGGCATACGACGGAGCAGATTGAAGAGGCGGTCGCGCTTGCGAGGCAGGCGGGGCATGATAATATTAATATGGATCTGATCATCGGTCTGACAGGAGAGACGCCCGGACATGTGGAACGGACGCTGTCAAGAATCCGTCCTCTGAATCCGGAGAGCCTGACGGTTCATACTCTTGCGCTGAAGAGAGCGGCAAGACTGAATCTGGAACGGGAACGGTATAAGGACAGAAAGGCGGTTGATGTCGTACAGATGCAGAAGCTGACCGCCACATATGCGAAGGAGCACGGATATCTGCCGTATTATCTGTACCGCCAGAAGAATATGGCGGAGAATCTTGAAAATGTGGGCTATGCGAAGTACGGCAGGGAGTGCCTGTATAACATTGCCATTATGGAAGAGCAGCAGACGATACTGGCGCTGGGCGCCGGCGGGCTGTCCAAGTTCTATTTCCCGTCAGAGAACCGGCTGGAACGGGTGGAGAATGTAAAGAGTCTGAAGGATTATATCGAGCGTGTCGAAGAGATGATTGAACGAAAGTATGGATTCATGGAGAAGAACCGGATGCTTCTTGAGCAGACAATTCTGAAGGAGGGATCCGGCGGATGATAGAGCAGGAAGACAGGAAGGATGACGATTTTCGCCTGAGCTGCGCGGTAAGCGAGGATCTGGAGGATGCGATAAGTCATGGTATTCTGGTCAGCAATCTCGCGTTCCGGCTTTCGGAAATGCTGGGTAAGAGCCGGGACTTCTGCTATGAGATGGCGGTGGCCGGAATGCTGCATGATGTCGGGAAACTGCGTCTGAGTGAATATTTATACGGACGGAAGCAGGGAACGCTGGCGATTGAGGAGATGAAATATATGAGAATGCATCCGAAGCTGGGGTATGAGATTTTAAAGGCTTCGGGGGACTATTCTCAGCTGATTATAGAGTCCGTATATCACCATCATGAGAATTACAACGGTTCCGGTTATCCGGACAACCTCAAGGAAGAACAGATTCCTTACGGCGCGCGGATTTTGAGAGTATGCGACGTATTCGCGGCGTTGGTGTCGAACCGTCCGTACAGAAAAGCATTTGACAAGGATACGGCGATTCGGATGATGATTGAGGAGGTACGCCATTTTGATATGAGAATGTTCCTTTCTTTTATGCAGATGGCCTATGATAAGGAATTTGAGAAGACAGAGAAGTTTATCAGGGATGCCAATCATAAGAACGTGTTTGCTTTTGCTCCGTTGTCAGAGCAGGAGCTGAAAGAGCTGATCCCCGGTACAGGAACGGTTTTTGCCTGACAGGGAAGCGCAGAAAGGATTTCATGAAGATAAAGACAATTTCACGGAAGGGCTGGCCCAGGATTATATCTGGAAAAGAGTTTGTATCAGGGAAAACATACGATGATTTTGACGGTGTGTTGGCATTGTTTTATATGGAGCAGGTCAGGATGCCGTTGGTGAAGATGATGGGCGGACATACGATCGTAATTGCGGATAACGATTATTACTGGATGCAGTTTGGTCCGCGGGAGAGACATTACTGGCTGACCGCGATGTATAACAGGAAGCGGGAGATTGTTCAGTGGTATTTTGATATTACGTTCAGGAATGAACTGGACAGCCCGGAGGGTCCCCGATTTTATGATCTTTATCTTGATGTGGCGGTGACCGGGGAGGGGAGATACTTTCTGCTTGATGAGGACGAGCTTCTTGCGGCCTACCGATCGGGAGAGTTCGGGAAGGAAGTGTATGATATGGCTTACCGGACCGCGTATGACATTATACGCAGGCTTTCCGGCCGGGAGGAGGAGCTGTATCGTTATACCGAGTCACATTTCAGGGAGCTGCTGCTGGAGGCGGGCTGGAAATAGGAAGGGACGGGGTTATGGCTTGCGTTTTGAGAACGGGAAGGGTATAATAGCCTGTAAACTATAATTAAGGAGGATAACCATGGCTGAGTCGATGAAAGGGCTTCACAGAAGCCACAGATGTACGGAAGTGACCGCAAAGGATATCGGCGCTTCTGTCACTGTCATGGGTTGGGTACAGAAAAGTAGAAATAAAGGCGGAATTATCTTCGTTGATTTGAGAGATCGCTCTGGACTGCTTCAGATCATTTTTGAAGAGAATGATATCGGGGCGGAAGGATTTGCCAAGGCGGAGAAGCTTAGAAGTGAGTTTGTTATTGCGGTAGTGGGCCGGGTAGAGGCTCGTTCCGGGGCCGTGAATGAGAATCTTGAGACAGGAGCGATTGAAGTAAGGGCAATGGAGCTTCGGATTCTTTCGGAGGCAGAGACGCCGCCGTTCCCGATTGAGGCGGATTCCAAGACAAAAGAGGAGCTTCGTCTGAAGTATAGATATCTGGATCTGAGAAGACCGGATCTGCAGAAGAATCTGATGCTTCGCAGCCGTGTCGCGACGCTGACGAGACAGTTTCTTTCGGAGGAAGGCTTCCTTGAAATCGAGACTCCGATGTTGACGAAGAGCACACCGGAGGGAGCGCGGGATTATCTTGTGCCGAGCCGTGTGCATCCGGGGAATTTCTATGCGCTTCCTCAGTCGCCGCAGCTGTTCAAGCAGCTTCTGATGGTGTCCGGATATGACAGGTATTTTCAGATTGTCAAGTGCTTCCGGGATGAGGATCTGAGGGCGGACAGACAGCCGGAGTTCACGCAGATTGATATGGAACTGTCGTTTGTGGATGTGGATGATGTCATTGATGTGAATGAGAGACTTCTCGCGAAGCTGTTCGGGGAGGTAATCGGGGTGGAGGTTCCGCTTCCGATTCCGAGGATGACCTGGCAGGAGGCGATGGATCGGTTCGGGTCTGATAAGCCGGACATAAGGTTTGGCATGGAGTTAAAGGATGTGACGGATCTTGTGAAAAACTGCGGTTTTTCCGTATTTTCCGGCGCGGCTGCAGCCGGCGGCAGCGTGCGGGGAATTAATGCGTCCGGACAGGGCAATATGCCGAGGAAGAAGATCGATGCGCTTGTGGAGTTCGCAAAGGGGTACGGAGCGAAGGGACTGGCCTATCTGTCAATAGGCGCGGACGGTTCCTATAAGTCTTCGTTTGCCAAATTCATGACGGAAGATGAGCTTGCGGCGCTTGTTGCCGCAATGGACGGAAAGCCTGGCGATCTTCTGCTGTTCGCGGCAGATCAGAATAAAATAGTCTATAATGTGCTTGGAGCGCTTCGGATTGAAATTGCAAAGAATCTGGGACTCCTGGACAAGAGCCAGTATCGGTTCCTCTGGGTTACGCATTTCCCTCTGTTGGAATGGTCTGAAGAGGAGAACCGCTTCGTGGCGATGCATCATCCGTTCACCATGCCGATGGAGGAGGATCTGGATCTGCTGGATACGGATCCGGGAAAGGTGCGCGCGAAGGCTTATGATATTGTTCTGAACGGAACGGAGATTGGCGGCGGGAGTGTGAGAATCTTCCAGAATCATATTCAGGAGAAGATGTTCGAGGTGCTTGGCTTTACGAAGGAACAGGCTTATGAGCGGTTCGGCTTCCTGCTCAATGCCTTTAAATATGGAGTGCCGCCGCATGCGGGTCTTGCGTATGGCCTGGATCGCCTTGTGATGCTGATGGCGCAGATGGATTCGATTCGTGATGTCATCGCATTCCCGAAGGTAAAGGATGCCTCCTGTCTGATGACGGATGCGCCGAATGTTGTTGACGAGGGACAGCTGCGGGAGCTTGGAATCGCCATTACAGGGACGGAGTCTGAATGCGGGAAGGAATAATCTGGCTGATTGGCGGGTATCTGCTGATTATCAATGGGATTGGATTTGTCCTGATGGGACTTGACAAGCGCAGGGCAAGAAAAGGAACATGGCGGATTCGTGAGAAAACGCTCTTTCTTACGGCCGCCGCAGGCGGAAGTATCGGGAGTCTGTGCGGAATGAAGGTGTTTCATCATAAGACGAAGCATAAGAGCTTTGTAATCGGAATACCGGCGATTTTATTCATGCAGTGCGCGGCTGCAGGAGCGGTATACTGGCTGGCGGGAAGGTAGCGGGACGGCGGGAAGAAGGCTTAAGGAACGGCCCTCCTCCCGCCGGACTTCGGATATCTTATCTGTCCTGTCCGGGGATCTCTTCAATAAAATGAATGGGATAGCGGTTCCAGTATTCCATATAGGTCTGTTTTGTGTCTTTGTCAAAATTGAGCTGATACATCCGGAAGGTTACCGGGATATTTTTCGGCTGCCATTGTTCAACATAAGAATAGCGGTAAGTCATTCCCAGCCGTTTCATAACCATACCGCTTGCGGGATTCTTTCTGTCATGAGTGGCCGTGATATAAGGATATCCGGCTTCTTTGACGCGCCGGACAACGGCGGCTGCCGCTTCGGTCATGATACCGAGGCGCCAGTATTCCTTTCTTAAGGCATAGCCGAGATCATGGCTTTCCTGATCGGAGAGGCATACATAGCCGATGGCATGACCGGATTCCTTAAGACAGACCGCATAGGAGTAGGAAGAGGGCTTCTGATATTGACTCAGAAAGCGCTCATGCAGGAACCGATGCGCATCTTCCGTCGTGCCGGCCGGAAACCAAGGCAGGAAGGTATTGACCTGAGGGTCGCGCAGCAGTTCAAATAAGTCCGGCAGATCGTCTTCGGTATATTTGCGAAGGATCAGACGGTTTGTTGTAAGAAGCGGAGTGGATTCATAAATCATAAGGAATTCCTTTCTCAGTCAGAATATGGCATAGATTATACCACACAATACGGGAGGTTTGTATATTTTTTCTGGTTTGTTACGGCCAGGCAGATTAGTTCAATCAAAGTACAAAGAGATATCCCGGAAATGGCGCGGGTAGGAGAGGACAATATGAAACTGTTATTCAAACAAAGATTTTTTTCGTGGTTTGACAGCTATGATATTTATAATGAAGCTGGTGAAACCGTATACGTAGTCAGGGGACAGCTTTCCTGGGGACACTGTCTTAAGATTTATGACACGGACGGGAGTGAACTCGGTACTGTGAAAGAACGTGTGCTGACCTGGCTTCCGAAATTTGAAATGTATCTGGGCGATCGCTATATCGGCTGCATTACCAAGGAATTCACATTTTTCAAGCCCAAGTTCAATATTGACTGCAACGGCTGGAGCGTTGACGGCAACTGGCTTGAATGGGATTATATGATACGGGACTCCCGGGGACAGACTGTCGCAGCGGTATCAAAAGAGCTGTGGAACTGGACGGACACCTATACGATTGATGTCAGTAACCCGCAGGATGCGCTTTGCGCGTTAATGCTGGTTCTTGCTATTGATGCGGAAAAGTGTTCCAGAAATAATTGAAAAAACTTGAAAATAATAGTTGACAGAACAAGAAATTTGTGGTAAAGTGACTGAGTTGCTTGAAAGAAGCCTTGAGAGTAATTCGAAGACTTCATATTGCAGAAGACAACAGTCAGAAAAAATAAAAAAAGCGCTTGACAAACAAAAAGCGCTGTGTTATACTGACTAAGCTGTTTCGGTAGAAGCCAGCAGTAATCGATAGTCTTTTGTAAAAAGATATAGTATTTTGTAAAAAGACATAGGAACCTTGACAATTAAACAGTGAAACAACCCTGAAATTTCAAACAAACAGTTTTAAATTTCATAACAGTCGTTCCGAAGAATGGAAGGGGACTTCCGGAGGACGGAATG
>DVNP01000171.1 GCA_018714285.1 Candidatus Caccomorpha excrementavium
AGAGGCATTTTTCTGCAATTACGAAAGCTTTGCCACCGGCCGCGGATATCTCTGGTCCCGCACAATCCCGCTTCTGAAGGATACCATTCTTCTCGGAACCGGCGCGGATACCTTCGCTCAGGTATTCCCTCAGCAGGATTATGTCGGTAAGGTCAACAACAGCTTCGATACCCAGGTCATTACCAAACCGCACTGTATGTATCTCCAGATTGGCGTGCAGACCGGCGTGCTGTCTCTGATCGCATTTCTGGTATTCTACGCGATCTACTTCTTCCAGAGTCTCCGCCTGTATCTGAGCGGCAGATTTGAAAGCTTCGCCGCTCAGGCCGGTGTCGGAATCTTTATCGGAACCGTCGGCTATATGGTCTGCGGGATCTCGAATGATTCCATGATTACGGTATCCCCCGTATTCTGGACCCTGATTGGTATCGGCTTCGCAGCTAACGCTCTTGTCAGAAAAACGCTTCGGCCATGAAAGCCGAAGCGCAGGAGAATGCCGCATAACACCTATATTCTAACAATTGACATCCGACATTTTTATCTGCCGGTTTGCTCTTAGATTCAAACACCCCGCTCCGTTAGCCGGATGGCTTCTCTTACAGACACATTCTGATAAGAAATCTCCGGGATAACGGAGCTTTTCTTATCGTAAACCAGAGTTCCGAAAAGTCTGGCGAACACTCCAAACCGTCCCGCAAGCGCGTCAAGCAGCCCGTTCATTCCCGGGACCAGGATACAGCGCTTTCCATGACAGGCCGCAATCTCCTTCACCATCCGGGACGGATTGATATATGCCGGATCCTGGGGAAGGAAGGTTCCGGACAGCCGCAGAATGAGGATCTGCCGGATACAGTCACACAGGTTTCCAATGTAAATCATGCTTCTTACATTCTCTGTCTTCGGATATACAGGAAATCTTTTTGCAAGTGCTGAAAGCCTCACATAATTCCCCGGACAGCCAGGGCCGTATACCATAGGAGGACGAACCACGGCAACAGGCATCCCGCTCTGATCCCCAATCCGCTTCAGACAGCGCTCCGCGGCAAGCTTGGAACGACCGTAAAGACTTGTCGGCAACGGTCTTGTATCAGCTCCGATCCGCCCCTGTTCCATTCCGTATACACTCATTGAGCTTAAGAACACAAACTGTCCCGCCCCTTCCTTCGCAGCTTTGGCAGCCAGCTGTGCAGTCAGCCGTACATTGACCCTCTCATATTCTTCTCTGCTGACAGCCCCTTCCCGTTGATGAACAATTCCTGCAGTGTGAACAATCGCATCCGCGTCATGCATATCAATCCTCTTCCAACCGTCATCTCTTACGGAAATCTGCTCCACGAACCAGTCCGGATACTTTGTCCTCAAAGTATCTGCAAGCCTGCACGCAAGATAGCCATGCTCTCCCGTTATTATAATTCGCCTGCTCATCTCTCAGTCCTTTCCGGTTCCTCCCTCCTTCACTCCGTCGGAGGTCAGAACACTTCGTATCGTACCGAAAAAGCAGCGCAGATCGAACAGAAAGCTCATCTTCCGAGCGTATTCCCCGTCCAGCTTTGCCTTCACCGCAATGGGGAGCTCATCTCTGCCGTTAATCTGCGCCCAGCCGGTCAGTCCCGGCATGATATCATTCGCGCCATACCGATCTCTTGCCGCAATCAGATCATCCTGATTCCAGAGAGCCGGTCTCGGACCGATCAGACTCATATCACCCTTCAAAATATTGAAAATCTGGGGCAGCTCATCCAGACTGGTCTTTCTTAAAAAGCGTCCCATTCCGGTAATATACTGCTCCGGATTCTTAAGCATATGCGTCGGAACATCCTTCGGCGTATCAATCCGCATGGTTCGGAACTTCAGAATATAAAAATACTTCTTATGTATTCCAACTCTCTTCTGCCGGAACAGGACGGGGCCGGGCGAATCCAGCCGAATCGCAACTGCAAGCCCGATATAGACCGGCGCCAGAACCACAGCAGCAGCCAGGGATAACCCGATATCCATAAGCCGCTTCACTTTCATATAACGGCTGCGGACAGACATACGGCCGCGGTATCCCTGTCCGGTCTGTTCCAGTGATATATACTGCTTATTCATAATAGATCGAACCCTCTTTCTTCCGTTTTATGATTCGATCCTACCATAGGGGATGCATAATGTCAATATCAGGCTTCTGGAAAATAACCGGAGGAACTGCCTGCCGCGATTCAGGTACCGGCATCCGCTTCCCGTTACGGATCTTCCCATTCCGGATCTGACGCATGAGCGGTTACAAAATCTGCTCCAGTTTATCAACCACCAGCCGCTTCTGTTCTTCCACGACATGGATATAGGTGTTATAAGTAACGCTTACACTGCTGTGTCCCAGTATTTTGCTGACATCCGCAATTTCCACACCGGCGCGGAGCGCCTTTGTCGCAAAGGTATGTCTGAGAACGTGAAGACCGTGGTGAATATACTTGTCCCCCACTCCCTCACGTAAAATATGATCAAAGGCCCGGTAGAGAAATTCCTGCGATACCATCTCATACTTTCTTCCGTGCAGCAGATACTCTTCTTCCGCTTCTGGATTCTGACGATAATCCTTTAACAGCTCCAGCGCCTTAAGAGCCATTTTATTCAGGGGAATACTCCGTCTGCTGCTCTCTGACTTCGGCTCTGAAGTCGTAATCCGCACCTTTGCCTCCCCCTCTCTTCGGTTTCTGTTCAATACCGCAGTCATGGTTCTTCTGACATGAAGCACCTTCCCTTCTTCATCCACATCCGACCAGGTCAGAGCCATCATCTCTCCCTTTCTCAGGCCGGTGTTCAGCATCAGCAGAAAGGCCGGCGCGAATTCCCGCGCAATCTCATCCTTCTCCTCTCCCAGAGCGAAGCGCTTGATCGCTTCAATCTCATTCTGTGTCAGAATATCAATATTCCGCTTCTGGACAATCAGTTCCTTTCTGTTTGGCATCCGCGTTCCCGTTACCGGGTTCTTGAATACAATATCGTCCTCAAGCGCATGCTTAAAACACATATTCAGAAGTACGCGAATCTTACTGAGCGTCGCATAGGATCTGGTCTCCTTCTTCTCATTCAGCAGCCGCTGAATATCATCCTTCGTTACCTCGCTCATTTTCTTATATCCTATCGTATTCCTGATATGATTCTCGAACACCGTCTCATACGTATCATATGACACATCCTTGATTGTATTCTTCTTATACAGTTCCAGAAACTGTCCCATATATTCATTCAGTGTCATTCCGGGCGCCCCGATCTTCCTTGTCTCCAGCTGGACGCGAAGCAGCTTCAGCAGCTTCTTCGCTTCCTTCTCCGAATGCGCATACCGTGTAATCACATTCCTCTTGCCGTCGGCGCGAAACCCCTTCGTAATCCGCACCATCCATCTGCCGTCTTTTCTTAATGTAATGCTTCCGTCACCGTTAAACCGTTTTGTCCTTTTTCCAGATTCATTCTCCATACTCTGTTCTCCTTGTGCATCGTTTTTTGCTGCCGGGCGCCGGCCCTCCTTCTTTTCTTTAGAACCGGATTGCAGGTCTTTTCTATCCATATTCTGTCCGTATCCGCATATTCTATCCCTCCTCTCCCTTTCGCGTCCCGGCCCATTTTGACTCCAAAATGACACACAAATTGCCCTCTGCCTTTATCTTAGAACATGAGCCTTGAACGACAAATTTCTTCTTTATTCGATACTTTAAACCAAAATATCTATTATATATGCCTTTTTACTTACGCAATCTTCGCATATTTATCGTTCTGCCAGATTATTATTCCTTCAATTTCTACCCTGTTATCATTAAAATTTGCTGATCGTGTATTTTTTATAAATCTTTGCGTTTTGTTGTTGTTTATAATTTTTATTAACGTTTTAAAACTTATATTTTAATTCTTTTAATTCCTTTTTCAATTTAAGTCTTTCAGGTTTTTAAGTTTTTCTGTGTATTTTCAGTGTCAAAAATTCTTTCCAGGTCCGACGGATGCTTAATTTCCGCCATTCCTGATTTTTCTTACAGATGAAGAATTTCTTTAAGAAGCTTTCTTTTGTGATGGCTCTTGCTTTAGTTCTTACATCTCTTGCACCGGCCGGCGCTGCGCAGGCTGCTTCTGCAATGGTGATGAATGTAAGCGAGAAGATCCTCTAC
>DVNP01000172.1 GCA_018714285.1 Candidatus Caccomorpha excrementavium
GTTATTGCAGTATACGCAGCTTCCTGCGGCAGCGTCGGGAGTAAACCGGGCAATCAGGGAATAGTTCTTCTCCCCGGCGGGAGCTTCACAAAATCCCAATAGCTCCTCCAGATCCGAAAGACTGCGCACGCCAGGGACCGTGGTCAGAACGCCGGGGCGGTCCAGAGCATACTGCAGGCACTGGAAGCGTGTCATGGCCTGATGGAACGGTGAGGACGCGGCGTCCAACAGCCTTCCGCCATGGAAGGGCTTCATAACGGAGATTCCGATTCCTTCCTTCTCACAGCGGCGGAACAGATCCGCCCGTTCCGTAACGCTTCCGATTCCGAGCTCGTCTCCCTTCTCCAGATCATAAGCCGGATTAATGCTGAACATCATCATGTCGATCAGTCCGGTATCAATGATCTGATTCGCAACGGAAGGGGTATGCGAGGAGAATCCGATATGACGGACGACGCCTTTTGCCTTCAGCTCCTTCAGATAGTCCCAGATTCCGGATCCTTTAAGGGCTTCCCAGTCCGAGTCCTCGTCCACGCAGTGTAAAAAGCCCATATCCACATAATCCGTGTCAAGGGTCTTGAGCTCCCACTCGAAGGTATCCTGAATCTGCCTTAAATCCCTTGACCAGCCGTATTCTCCGGACTCCTTATATACGGCTCCGAGATGAACCTGAATAAATATCTTCTCCCGCCGTCCCTGTATGGCGCGGCCGAAGGGTTCATAGACGCTTCTGCCGCCGGCGCACAGATCGAAGAAATTAATGCCATGATCTATGGCGTCGCGGATCACCTGTTCAATTTCCGCATCCGATGCAAGATGCAGCCCGCCCGTGCCGAGTCCAAGCACGCTGAATGCTTCCTGCGGGCCGCCGTGGGGTAATTTTCTGTATTCCATAACCAACCTCATTTCCAAGCTATTTCAAGCTATGAAAGTTTTTCTCTATTATAATACCTGGAGTGGACTCCAGGTCAAGGAAAATACAAGGGAGACCGGCCTTCGGTATTTCTTTCAAATTAATTCAAATTTTATCAAAATTTTTTATTTTCCTCTTGGCAGATCCCGGGGAACGAAATATAATGAATCTGAAGTTATCTTATCACCGGGATTTCAGAACAGAAAGGCAAAACTATGGCAGACAGATATTATCTTAACGGTTCGGACTGGCTCTTCAAGGATTTTGTGGGAGAGGACTGGGTATGGAGGAATGCGGAGAAACGGAGGACAAGGTATGTTCGGTTCTGGAGACAGGGATCGGTTCCGTCGAGCGTAGTATATGACTTATGGAAAGCAGGCGAGATTCCGGATCCGTATTATGAGAAGAACAGTCTGGCGATTGAGTGGGTTCCGGAGAGAACCTGGATTTATAAAAAGAGCTTCCGCGCGCCGCGAAAGATGGAGGGGCAGCGAATCCGGCTTACGATGCTTGGAATTGATTATGAAGCGAGGATTTATCTGAATGATGTGCTTCTTGGAACACATGCCGGCATGTATACTCCGATCCGCTGTGATGTGACGGATTTGCTGGATTTTGAGGAAGAAAATCTGCTGGCAGTCGTAATTTTAAAGGCGCCCGAGGAGCAGCCTCAGGTCGGCAGAACGCCTCTTGTGAGAACTCACAAATGCCGGATGACATATTGGTGGGATTTCTGCCCGAGGATGGTTCATCAGGGCATCTGGGATGACGTGTATCTGGAGGCAGACGGAGGAGCTGCGGTGTCGGATATCTGGGTCAGGACGGAGTACAGGCCGGATCAGACAGCGGAGATTGCCGCGCAGATTACGATTGATACCTCAAAGAAGCTGGCCCGTCCTCTGGATTATCAGCCGGGAATGCTTACCTCGTCCCCGGCTGCCGTGGAATCCCTGGCAAGAAGATGTAAGGTCAGGATTCATGCGGCAGTCAGAGATTTGTATACAGAAGAGGTTGTCTGTGAGAAGCGCTATTTCTGTACGGTTTATGAAGGGGATACGGTGTCTTCTGCTGTTTTCGGACTTTCGAATCCGAGATTGTGGTTCCCGAACGGCAGCGGCGCTCAGGAGATGTACCGGATGGAGGTGTCGCTGTACGGAGAGGACGGCGCGCTTCTTCATTCCGCGGACGTACGGTTCGGAATCCGGCAGCTGAACTTTGTTCCGAATGAGACGCCGGATTCGACGGCGAGAGGTTATACGCTTGAGGTGAACGGCAGAAAGCTCTACATGAAGGGATGGAACTGGGTCCCCATGGACGTTCTGTACGGAGTGAAGCGGCCCGGAAAGCTGAGACGCCTGCTGACGCTGGCGAAGAAGGCAGGCGTGAATATTCTGCGCGTATGGGGCGGAGGACTGATCGAGAGAGAGGAATTCTATGACCTGTGTGATGAGTACGGAATCCTGATCTGGCAGGAATTCATACAATCGAGCTCCGGTATTGACAACCGGCCTCCCGAGGATCCGGCCTGTCTGGATTTTATGCGCGGCGAGGCGGAGAAGATTATTCCGCTGAAGAGAAATCATCCGGCTCTGGCGTTATGGTGCGGAGGGAATGAGCTGCAGAGCGCGGGAGGCAGGATCATACAGGACAATGAGCCGATGATTCGGATGCTTCGCAGGGTGGTTCGGGAGCTGGATCCGGACAGGTATTTCCTGCCGTCGTCGCCGTCTGGGCGAATCTTCAATAATGATCTGCGGTTTATTGAGGCAGATCCGGACGGGCTTCATGATGTTCACGGCCCATGGGAGCATCAGGGGCTGACGGCGCAGTATACTCTGTATAATCAGGGCACTTCGCTGCTGGCAAGTGAGTTCGGGACAGAGGGCATGACGAATTACAATACGCTGGTGAAATCCATGGATGCATCGCATCTGTGGCCGCCGAGCCGGGATAATTATCTATATTTCCACAGAGGATCCTGGTGGGTAAATTATCCTCTCGTACAGGAATGTTTCGGAGGAGAACTGACAGAAATCAAATCGGCAATCAGAGCCAGTCAGTTCCTGCAGTATGAGGGACTGAGGTATGCTGTGGAATCGTGCAGAAGGAGAGCGTTTCGAAGCAGCGGAACCCTGCCGTGGCAGTTTAATGAGCCGTATCCGAATAATTACTGTACCTGCAGCGTGGATTATTACGCGCAGCCCAAGCCGGCTTATTATGGAGTCCGCAGGGCATATGAACCCTGTCATGTTTCCGCGAAATTCGCAATGCAGGCCTGGGGAGGAGAGGAGCGGGCAGAGGCGGAGATATTCTGTCAGCATTCAGAAGGACTCCCGGCCGGAGTGACGGTGATTTATCGGTATATCGGAGCTTCGGGTACGGCGTACGCGCAGGGAGAGAAGAGACTTGGGCAGCTTCCGGAAGAAAAAGCGGTTTTGGCGGGAAGGCTTGAATGTCCCCTGGATCGGATTGCTGACGAAATCTTTTTCCTTGATATTCGCGCCGTCAGTTCTTGCGGCGAAGCGCTTTCGGACGAAAGATATCTGTTCTCGACGGGGACGAATCTGACCCCGCTTCTGCATCAGAAGAAGGCCGCGCTGAATGTGGAGGCGAAGAGAGCAGAATCGGGCAGGGAGCTGATTCTGACCAACGCCGGGGATACGGCGGCGTTCTGTGTCTGGATAGAGGATGCCGAAGAGCCGGGGGAAGAAGAAGGACTGTATTTTGACAGGAATTATATAACGCTTTTGCCGGGAGAAGGGATCCGGGTCCGGATTGAGACGAAGCGAACGGCAAGCTTCCCGGTTCGGCTCAGCGGATTCAATGTGGAAGAACAGGTTATACGGATATAATACGCAAAGAACTGCGGCAGGAACGAATATCAGGAATAGGACAGGTTTCAAATACATTTTGGCGTCTGTAAAAAGGAGAGAATTATGGAGCGGTATATTACGGAAGAGCAGATCAGACAGGCGGAGGAATTCACAAGGGTATATCAGAGCTTCGGAGAGGAGCATGCCGCGGCCCGCGAGGCGGCCTGTCTGGCGGCGCAGTACCCGGCGGTTCTTCTTCCGATCGGGGAAGAGGATCTGTTTGCGGGGAGAGTGGAGTATGGGATTGTTGGATTTGCCCCTAAGAACGGGGAGGGATTCGGATATTATTGTCAGGATAACAGGATGCGGGAGTTTGTACGGGGAGAAGGAAGAAAGGAATTAAGGGATCGGACAGCCTGTCTCCTTTCCTTCTGGGAAAACCGCTGCAGCCGCGCGAGAACCAGGGCGGCGTTTCCGGAGGATATGGCCCGGGCGCTTCCGGAGGACAATCTGGATGCGCCGGGAGCGGCATTTCCGCTGTACCGGATGGCCGGATGGGTGCCGGATTACCGTGAGTTGATGCGGCTTGGTATTCCGGGATTAAAGGAGAAGATAAGGAAAAGGGCGAAGGACGCGCAGGGAGAACAGGAGAAGGAGCTGTTCGATGCGATGAGTCAGACTCTTGATCTGGTAAGCGTATGCGCGAAGCATTATGCCGCGCAGATTGATCATATTTTGGCAGAGGATGAAAAAGCGCCGTCAGAGGAACGGCGGGCTCAGCTGCTTGTTATGAGAAATTCTCTTGCCGTGATTCTGGAGCGCCCGCCCCGTACCATGCATGAGGCGCTTCAGCTTGCGTGGCTGTATTCGCTGCTTGCGGTGACGATGGATTACGGCCGGATGGATGATTATATCGGGCCGTTCTATACGGCGGATCTGGAGGAGGGGCGCATCATGCAGGAACAGGCTCTCGGGCTTCTGTGTTCTCTCTGGACGCTGATTGCGGATACGTCGGAGACGGTACACGGGCGGATTGTAATCGGAGGGCGCGGCCGGACGGATGAAGCGGCGGCAGATCGCTTCGCCCTGATTGCGATGGAAGCAAGCAGAAGGGTCCGGCGCAGTATTCCGCAGCTGAGCCTGCGCCTGTATGAGGGCTGTAATCCTTTGCTGATGGACAAGGCGCTTGAGGCGCTGGGAGAGGGGAGGACATTCCCGATTCTGTATTATGATGATGTGAATATTCCGTCCGTTATGAAAGCGTTCGGAGTGGAGAAAGAGGAGGCCATAGATTACTATCCTTTCGGCTGCGGAGAATATGTTCTCGGACACAGAAGCTTCGGATCGCCGAACGGTCTGATTAATATACTGAAGGTTCTGGAACTGGCCCTGTTTGACGGCGTCGAGATAATCAGCGGCAGGCAGCTTGGGCCGCGCACGGGAGACGCGGAAGGATTCCGGGACTTTGAAGGGCTCTATCAGGCGTTCCTGGTACAGTGCAGGTATTTCTTCCATTATCTGGCCCTGCAGCAGGAGCTGGAATACCGGATTGCCGGAGAAGAAGCCGCGTATCTTCTTCAGAGTATTCTGTATGACGACTGTCTTGCCCGGGGCAGGGGAATGTTTCAGGGAGGAGTCCGCTACCTGGGAGGTACGGTGGAGACCTATGGAAATATCAGCGCGTCGGACAGTCTGTACGCAATCCGGAGGATTGTCTATGAGGAAGGAATGTGTACGGTCGGAGAGCTGAAAGAGGCGCTGCGGGCGGATTATGCGGGATATGAGGAGCTTTTGTCCGCGCTGCGCAGGGTTCCGAAGTTCGGCAATGATGATGAGGGCGCGGACGGAATGGCCGTCCGGATGCATGAGGATATCTGCCGGATTATACAGGAGGAAGGCAGAAAGACCTCTCTGGCTTCTTACCTTGCGGTATTAATTAATAACGATCATAATGTCAGGCTTGGCAGGGCAATCGGCGCGAGCGCGGACGGCAGGCGGGCTTACGCGCCGATGTCCAACGCGAACGGCCCGACGGCGGGATGGGATACGCAGGGAATTACCGCTCTTCTGAATTCCATGACGAAGCTTCGGACCGATATCCATGCCGGCGCGGTTCAGAATATGAAGTTCTCCAGAAATATGTTTCGGGAGCACCGGGAAACCGTGAAGGGAATCCTGGAGACATATTTTGAGCAGGGCGGACAGCAGGCCATGCTAAACGTTGTGGATCGAAATGAGCTGGAGGCTGCGATAAAGGAGCCGGAGAAGTATCAGGATCTGTTCGTGCGGGTCGGAGGATACAGCGGAAGATTCGTACAGCTTCCGAAGGAGGTTCAGCTGGATATTCTGAACAGGACATTATATGAATGAGCATGACAGAAAGAGCAGGGAAGAAGCGGGCGATGAAATGACGGGCGTGGTAACGGATCTTTTAAGGTGCTCGCTGTACGACGGCCCGGGAGTGCGTACCACGGTATTCTTAAAGGGATGTACTCTTATGTGCGCCTGGTGCCATAATCCGGAGGGAATCCGGCCGGGGATTCAGCTGCGGTATTTTAAGGAGAAATGTACGGGCTGCGGCCGGTGCGCCGCGGTCTGCCCGTCCGGCGCGCATTTTCTGGACGGAAACGGAACCCATAGGGTGGATTTTGCGGCTTGTGCCGTGTGCGGCAGATGTGTCAGGGCCTGTCTAACGGGAGCGCTTGTTCTTGCGGGGACGCGAATGACGGCAGAGGAGGTCATAGGGCAGGTTAAAAAGGATCTGCCCTATTACAGAAGAACGGGAGGAGGCGTTACCCTGTCGGGAGGAGAGCCTCTTGCGCAGTCTGAGTTCGCGGCCCGGATCTTACAGGGCTGCAGGGCGGCCGGAATTCATACCGCGGTGGAGACTGCGGGAAATGTGCCGTGGGAGGCGTTTGAGAGAACGCTTCCGGTCACGGATCTGTATCTGTTTGATTATAAGCTTTCATCGGCGGACGCGATGAAGCGATATACCTGCGGCAGTCAGGAGCGGATTCTGAAGAATCTTGCCGGGGCGGCAAAGTATTATGAAAGGGAAGCAGGTTCCCATGGCGGGAAGGGAAAGGAGAGGGGAATCTGGCTCAGGTGTCCGGTTATACCGGGAATCAATGACACGAAGGAGCATTTCGCGGCGATACGGGCCCTGAAAGCCCGGTACCCCGCCATAAGAAAGGCAGAAATTATGCCGTATCATGAGATGGGAAAGAATAAATGGGAGCAGCTGGGGATGGAGTACCGGCTCGGAGAAACCGCGGTTCCGGATCCGGAGACGGTAAAGGAATGGACCCGGCAGTTATCCGAATGAGACAGACGAACTGACAGTTTTCTCTGTACTTTTGTAAGAATGTGGTATAAACCCGTTTTCGACACTTAAATGAATGAGAAGAGCCGGAAATCCTCTCAGTATAAGGGGTTCCGGCTCAAACTGATAGATAAGGATGTTGTATGTGAACACTATTGTAAAAATTTTTTTATCAGACTGTTTAATTCTTTTGGTCTGTAGTGAAGCCTGTCCAGTGGCAGCATAGTCATTCTGGTCAATGCGTCAAGGGCTTTGCTTCCGTTATAAAGCGCCATGTATTCAATATCATGGACGTTAGCAACGTTCATATTCTTTAGGGTGGTTATGAGATCGTTGGCTGTTACATGTGTCCCCTGATCATCAAGCCGGGCTTCCAGCAAGCGATAGACCAGAAGCGCGGTATAGCAGATCAGAAAATGTGCCAGGATACGTTCCCGAAGCCGATGGTTAACCGGGCGGCCGTTAAAGTTGGTCTTCATGATCCGGAAGCATTCTTCTATCTGGTATCTCTGATTGGATACCGCGAGGATGTCTTTTGCGGAATCCTGCAGGTTGGTCGCGACTGCATAGTAACCATCATATTGTTCCTCTTCCGCAATCTTATCCTGATCCAGGATATATTCTACGACTGCAGTTTCCCCTGATTTTGTTTTTGCTGTCCTTTTTAAAAAACGCTTTACATCGTTTGGGCCTTTTTTGATCTCTTCCGGATCTTTTAACTCCAGTAACTTCCTTGCCCGTTCGATCTGTCTGCTGCGGACCGCTCTCTGGTATTCCATCACCTTCCGGGAGAACGTAATGATAATGCGCTGTTTCAGGACCCCCTTCGCTTTTCGTTTCACAGTGCGCCCGTTTTTCAGTGTCACATCTTCATATAGCCCGAGATCGAGTGCTTTGTCTGCTTCTACTACCTTGTAGGCAAAATCATTGTACTGTTTTAAGTTCTTTTCTTCGAAACGGTCAAAACGTTTCATTTCAGCAATCGTAACCGGTTTGTCATCAGAAAGGAGCCGGTAATCGTAATCGTTGAAAACGGATTGTTTCAAAACATCGCTCATTTTTTTGATTGATTGTGTGATAATGAACGCTCTGCCGCCCATACTGTTAAATTTCCGGATGTTGTAGGAGCCGAGGCCGGCATCCGCGCAGTAGATAAATTTTGCATCCGGCAGCATTTTCATGACTTCTCGTTCCAGAGGGATAGCGGTAAGCTGTTCGCTGGTATTGCCGGGATGGAGGCACATGGTAATGGGGATCCCCCGCGAATCCATGAACAGCCCCATCTCTACAATCGGATTGGGGCGGTGCTCTTTGCTGACCCCGTACTGCCGCATTCCCTTCAATCTCTCTCCCGTAACTTCATCTACGGCATCTTCATCCGGCTGCTCTGATTCAAAATAGAAGTTGGAACAGTCATAGTAAAGGACAGACGTATCTCGTTTTACAATCGTATTGCTCTGCTTGAACAGCCATGCGAGATAATCGTCATAGTTTTCTTCCAGCAGATCCATAAAACGAAGGATATGCTGGTAATCAAACTCCGGCTGTTCATAGTAAGTATCCAGCTTGTGCCAGGTGGCATACTTCGAGAGGGGATCGAGAATCCTTGCGTAGGTAAGGAATCGGGATATTGTGTAACAATCGAACGTGATCTTTCGCTCTTCCGTTTTCTGGCGGAAAAAATCCTTGAGCCGGAGCCCTTTCATAAGGTCCTGGAGAAAAAAGTAGCCAATGTTCAGCCAGGTAGAGGAAGAGGCAGGGCGATCCGTGTGCGGGACACGTTCATTGAAATCAGCGGACAAGGTATATTCCACCCGTCCGGACCGGTATTCATCATTCCACTTTCGTATCTCCTCACGGACATAAGCCTGCGGATCGTCCGTGATCTTCAGGAGTTCCGAATGTTTGCCGAAATTGATTATATTTTTGGAAGTAACTTTCTTCCCGTTTCGGAACCCCTGCTGGCCATAATAAGTAGGGTCTTTAAGACGTTTATCAAAATATAGTTTCAAGCATCATCACCTCAAGACCATTATACCATAAACATACAACACATGCAACATAAAAATATATAAAATTTGACAAAAAAATACCGCATTTCTGCGGTTTGCAAGCATTTGCTGATGATTCAACTGTCGAAAACCCGCGATGATTGCGTCATCCGGCCTAAGCCTTGCCATACTTGCGTTCTGGAACGGCGGGCAGCCTTCCGTGGATCCGGAAGCGCTTGACTGGCCGGCCGTCTTGTTCTTTGCCGCCGCCCTCTTCATACTGAGACGCCGGAAGAAGGATCCGATTCTGATTATGGCCGGTTGCGGGGCAGCGGGACTGATTATGTATTCCCTGATCGGATAAGTAAAAAAATGAAAATACCTATTGACGCGAAGCCGCGTTATATGTTATAGTAAACAAGCTAAGGAAGAGGTCTTTTTTTTATGTCTAAAAATACAGCCTGAATTTTAGGCATGACACATTCAAATTTTAACGGAGGTGGAAGTCGTGCGAGTTAAAATCACATTGGCATGTACGGAGTGCAAGCAGCGTAATTACAACACTACGAAGGAAAAGAAAAACCATCCTGAGAGAATGGAAATCAAGAAGTACTGCAAATTCTGCAAGGCGCACACAGTACACAAGGAAACTAAATAATTTGTTTCATGCCCCGGGCTTTTCGCATAGTTGGAGTGCGGGAATCAGGCGGGCAGGGAAGGAAAGTTAGAAGAATGGGAGAAACAACTGCTAATACTACAGAGAAAGCTCCTAAGACTACAAAGAAGGGCTGGTTCAAGGGCCTGAAAGCAGAATTCAAGAAGATTGTCTGGCCTGACAGGGATTCCCTGGTTAAGCAGTCTGCAGCCGTTATTGTGATATCGATTATACTGAGCCTTGTGATTGCGGCTCTGGATGCAGTTATCAAGTTCGGTATCAATGTGCTGCCGATAGTTTAACAGGATAAGGGTGAGATTATGTCAGAAGCTAACATGCCGGAAGAGCCCAGGTGGTATGTCGTTCATACCTATTCGGGTTATGAAAATAAGGTGAAGGCGAACATCGAGAAGACAATCGAGAACCGGAAGCTTCAGGATCAGATTCTGGAAGTATCCGTTCCGCTGCAGGATGTCATTGAGGTCAAGAACGGCGTTAAGAAAAAAGCGCAGAAAAAGATGTTTCCGGGCTATGTACTGCTGTATATGATTATGAATGACGATACCTGGTATGTTGTGCGCAACACAAGAGGCGTTACAGGCTTTGTCGGACCCGGATCTAAGCCGGTTCCTTTAACTGAGGAAGAGATGCAGAGCATGGGAATCCAGAAAGACGAAGTAATCGTCGATTTTGAAGTGGGCGATACCGTGATGGTTGTGAACGGCGCCTGGGAGAACATGCAGGGCATTATCCGGGCAATTAATAATGCGAAGCAGACCGTTACAATCAATATTGATATTTTCGGCCGCGAAACACCGGTTGAAATAAGCTTTACAGATGTGAGAGTCCAGGTATAAGGACCAGCAGAGCTGGCCGCTGTGAGCGTATAACGCAGCTGCGGCGTTTTCCGAATACGGAAGTCCGTATCAGTTACGGATCGTTGGAGGGGTTTCACTCCCGCCAGTACCACAATTTTAGGAGGTAATGCTATTATGGCAAAGAAAGTTACAGGTTATATTAAATTACAGATTCCTGCGGCGAAGGCAACACCGGCTCCTCCGGTAGGACCAGCGCTTGGCCAGCATGGCGTCAATATCGTTCAGTTTACAAAGGAATTCAATGCGAGAACGGCGGATCAGGCAGGCATGATCATTCCGGTCGTTATTACCGTATATCAGGACAGAAGCTTCAGCTTCATCACAAAGACCCCTCCGGCAGCCGTTTTGCTTAAGAAGGCATGCAATCTTCAGACGGCGTCTGCGGCTCCTAACAAGACCAAGGTTGCGAAGATTTCCAGAGACGAGGTCAGGAAGATTGCAGAGCTTAAGATGCCCGATCTGAACGCAGCAACCGTTGAGAGCGCGATGAGCATGATTGCGGGAACCGCAAGAAGCATGGGCATCGAAGTCGTAGATTAATAAGGCAAGAAAACAGAGCGCTGTAAGGCATACGGCAGCGTTGTGGGAGAGGGCATCCGGATCGTTCCTCGTTCCGGACGAAGGCGCAGGCCTTCCGGCTGCATGAGGCAGACCGTGGAAGCTCCCGATAATACCACCAGGAGGTTAACGAAATGAAAAGAGGAAAGAAATATATCGAGTCTGCAAAGTTAATTGACAGAACCGTACAGTACGATGCAGGCGAGGCAGTTGCATTAGTTAAGAAAGCAGCAGTCGCAAAGTTCGATGAAACCATCGAGGCTCATATCAGGTTAGGCGTGGACAGCCGTCATGCGGATCAGCAGGTCCGCGGCGCAGTGGTGCTTCCTCACGGAACAGGAAAGACCGTGCGTGTCCTTGTATTCGCAAAGGGAGATAAGGCAGCCGAGGCTGAGGCGGCCGGAGCGGATTATGTGGGAGCCGATGATCTGGTTCCCAGAATTCAGAAGGAGAACTGGTTTGAGTTCGATGTTGTTGTAGCGACCCCGGATATGATGGGTATTGTCGGACGTTTGGGACGTGTACTCGGACCGAAGGGCTTAATGCCTAACCCGAAGGCCGGAACGGTTACCATGGACGTTGCGAAGGCTGTGAAAGATATCAAAGCAGGTAAGATCGAATACAGACTGGATAAGACCAACATTATCCATGTGCCGATCGGAAA
>DVNP01000173.1 GCA_018714285.1 Candidatus Caccomorpha excrementavium
AAAGAACCGCCGCGGCAGTTGAACCTGCAGCGGCGGCCTGAAAGATACGGAAGCATCGGGAGCAAACGGTCATTCACAAATAACGGAACGCTTCCGCAACAAATATCAGACGTTCATTTAAAAAATTGAAAATAATACAAACAAAGACGACATCAGCGAGGACACGAGTGAAACCACCGTTATCTGCGTATTGATGGAAGGTCCCGCGGTATCCTTGAAGGGATCGCCTACCGTATCGCCGATTACCGCTGCTTTATGGGCTTCGCTTCCCTTGCCGCCTTCTTCTCCGGACTCAATATATTTCTTCGCGTTATCCCACAGTCCGCCCGAATTAGACATGAACAGGGCAATCAAAAGACCGCTTACGATATTACCGAGCAGAAATCCTCCGACGGCCAGCGAGCCTCCGATAAAGCCTACGAGCAGAGTCGCCACAATACTCATAAGGCCTGCCGGGATCAGTTCCTTAAGAGCTCCTGCAGTCGCGATATTAATACACTTGCCGTACTCCGGCTTAACCCCCTTCTTCCCTTCCTTTAATCCGGGAATGGAATTAAACTGGCGGTGAATCTCCTTTACCATTCTCTGAGCATTCTTATCCACGCCCAGGATCAGCATTGCCGAGAATACCGCAGGTACCGCGGCGCCGATCAGAATTCCGAAGAAGACCGTAGGAGACATAATATCGAATCCGGTAATTAATTCCTTTCCCGCTTCTGCCAGAGCGTCGTTCGCTTCTGACATGAACGCGCCGAGAAGCGAAATTACGGTCAGACCGGCAGCGCTGATGGAGAATCCCTTGGTAACAGCCTTAACCGTATTACCGGCGCTGTCCAGTTCATCCGCCGTACGGATCGTTTCTTCTCCCAGTCCTCCCATTTCTGCCAGACCTCTCGCGTTATCCACAATCGGTCCGTAGGCATCATTGGAGATAATCATCCCCACAATGGAAAGCATACCCACAGCGGACATGGAAATACCGAAAATCGCATATCCTTCTCCCATAGGCTCACAGATCTTATATGCAACCAGAGCAGATATGGCAATTCCTGCCATCGCCGGAAGAGCGGAGATAAATCCATAGGAGATTCCCGACAGTATGGTAAATGCAGGACCCGATCCGGAAGCATGCGCTACTCTGCGCACAATCGGCTTGGTATCATCCGTAAAGTAATCCGTCGTAATTCCGATAATAACGCCAACCAGAAGACCAACCGCCGAGGCTCCCCAGATTCTCCAGGAGAATCCTTCAAACACCACGGTTGCCAGAGCAGTCAGTACCAGAAAGATAGCCGTCGTTACATATGTAGAGGAGTTCAGCGCCCTTGTCGGACTGCCATTCTTTCCTACCCTTGCAGTTGCAATTCCGAGAATGGATGCAAACAGGCCGAGAATGGCATAACAGAATACCATCGAAATGTTGGCAAAGCTCTCCGAAGCCAGCGACTGAGCAATTACAAGCGCGGAGGCCATTGCCGCCACATTGGAATCAAACAGATCCGCGCCCATGCCGGCCACGTCTCCTACATTATCTCCTACATTATCCGCAATCACAGCCGGGTTGCGCGGGTCATCCTCCGGAATTCCAAGCTCTACCTTACCGGTCAGGTCAGCCGAAATATCCGCAGTCTTCGTAAAAATTCCTCCTCCCGCCTTCGCAAACAGCGCCAGAGAACTTGCTCCGAAGGAGAAGCCAAGCAAAATCGTGGAATCCCCTGTAAGCATCAGGACAGCCGCCACGCCGAGAAGCGAGCATCCGACAACCAGAAGCCCCATAACTGCGCCGCCCCTGAATCCGATTAAAAAGGCGGGCTTCAGTCCTTCCTTCGCCGCTTCGGCCGTCCGGCCGTTCGAAAGCGTTGCTACCAGTATGCCGATTTTCCCTGCTATCGCGGAAAGAACCGTTCCCGCAATATAAGCAATCGCCATGGCAAGGTTATTCAAGATATCTCCCTGCCAGACAGGAGCCGGCAGCAGTATGAAAATAATAACCGCAGCGACCGCCGCAAATTTGGCCAGCACCAAATACTCTCTGCGCATAAAGGTATTTGCGCCTTCTTTAATCAGCAAAGATACTTCTTCAATCCTTGCATTGCTCGTTCTCTGCTTCTTAACCCAAAGATAGAGATATGCCGCAAAAGCAAATGCCAGGGCAACCGTAAGAAACGAGAGTCCGTAGAACAATGAGAGCTGATTTTCCATCTAAAACCACCCAACCTTTCTGTTCTGTAATTTTGGAAGAAGCAAAAGAAGTCCGTCTAACCTGTAAACGCATCTCCGGCTCACAAAAAGAATTCGTATGACAGCTTTTTCCTTCAAAGAAGGCTCAAAGAGTTTCCGCCAAAAAAAATAAACGCAGGAAACAATCCCCTCTACAGGATCGCCCCTTGCGTTTCAATCATGTTGATTGTCAGAGGACTCTTTCCTTCCGTGTCTTATTCGGAATGGATACACATGTTACTGCTCCCTTTGACAGACCTCTCTACTCATTCTATACTTTAGTATACGCTCCGATGCTTCAGATGTCAACCAGATTATTCCTCTCTCCCGCGCATATACTTCTTATTGAATTCCTCCGCTTCAAGCGGTCTGCTGTAATAGTAGCCCTGTCCGAAATCGCATCCCAGGGTCCGAACATAAGCCTCATGTTCCGCAAACTCCACCCCCTCCGCTACCGTTGAGATCCGCAGGCGCTTTGACAGCTCAACAATCTGCTCCATAACCGCTCTCTGCCGTTCCCCGCGAAGATCCGACGCTTCCGTCAGGAATCCCTTGTCCAGCTTCAGTTCATCAATATTCAGCTTTCCCAGAACATTCAGTGAAGAGTATCCGCTTCGTAAAACATCAGCCTTGACTGATTAATCGAAATGGGAATCGGCTCAATCCCGCGCTCCAGCCAATCCCGAATCTGAATACAGACACGTTCCGTCATATACATATCCAGCCGTACACAGAACCCGTTCCGTTCAAAAATAGGAACAAACTGATCCGGCTGAATTCTTCTTCCGTTCCCTGTTATCCAGCGAACGAGCGCCTCCGCCCCTCCCAGCGAATGATCCCTAAGATTCATCTTCGGCTGCAGGAACAGTTTGAATTCCCCATCCGTAAGGGCCTGATTCATATGACTTTCAATATAATTCTCCAGCTGCTCCTGTTTGTGAACCTCGGAATCATAAAACCAGATCCGATCCGGAGGCGTCTCCTTTGCCTTAGCCAGCGCAAACATGGTATGAGTCATAATATCTCCGGACGCTGCCTTCTCCGCCTTGCTTATCATTGTCACTCCGCAGTACATCTGAATCTGATAACCTCCGTCATGTCCGTAAATCATATGAACCGCCTCCTGAATCATCTCCTCCACTCTCTGACGCAGAAGCCCGCTATCGCTTCCCTTAAAATACGCATAGAAGAAATCCGCCGTATCCCGGCAGCAGAACTCATCCTCCGCCAGATGCCGGTCCAGAATCTTTTTTATTAAGCAAAGGATTCGATTTCCCTGTTCTCTCCCAAATATCTCATTAATAAATTTGAACTTTCTGATATTCAGAGCCATAACCGCGCCTTCTCCGGAACGCTCCAGAATCCGATCCAACATCCGGGTGAACTTATCCAGATTATAGGCGCCGGTCAGAGGATCATGATACGCCGCTAACATCAGCTCCTTATTATACAGCCGAACCAGACGATAGCCATAAAACAGTAGAAAGCATACCAACAGCAGACTTCCCGCAGAAATCGCCTGCATCAGAAATATCATCCGATACATGGGAACGCTGATTCCCTGCATGGAATTCACGCAGAACAGATACCATCCGTTCAGTCCGAGAGGCTCCAGATATATCGTATAGCTGTCGCCCTGATAGTCAAACGAATATGACGCACTCCGCCCACCAGCCATTGCGTCTCTAATCCTTTCGGTCTCATCTTTGATATAATCGATCTCAAAAACGGAAACGAGCGTCTCTTCCGGCTGTTTGGGAGACAGAATCAGGAACCTGCCGTCCACCCCGATCAGATGAATATACCCCTGCCCGCTCAGAACCATTGCATCCCCCAGAATATCAGATATGGTCTTTGTTCCGCATTCGGCGGCCAGGACTCCGACAACCGAATCTCCCTCACGGACAGGAACAGCATACGCATAGGTATCCATTTCCAGGATTTCATTATAATAAATCTCCGATATGGCATCCTCCCCTTCAAACGCCTTCTCCAGCATTTCCATAACGCTTTGGTTAAGAGACTGTGAGGAGATCTCCTCCTGCGTACCCTCGCTTCTTCTTATCAGGGTTCCCGTATTACTTTTCATGAAATACGCAACAGATATAAACTTCCCCGCAGCGCCTGTTTCATAGTGCATATCGAAGGCTTCCCCTCCGTCTGCTGTCCCGTTATATTCCGGGAGTTCTGCAAGAGTATGTAAAAGCGCCAGATCAGCATCCAGAGATCTCAGGATATTAATTCTATATTCTTCTGCTTCCTCCTGCATCTGAGTATTAACCGTATCTTGGCGGAGTCTGTCAAGAACAGACACGATCATGCTGCCGCCTGCCAGCAGAATAATAAGAATCAAAATGACGCTGATTGTAATTTTCGTAATTCGTTTATGAAAGATCAACTCATCCACCGGGCGTATTCCTCCTTTTGCTCTTTTTCATTATACATGGGAAAAAAGGGAAATACAACGGTTTAAATTACTGTTACAAACTTCTTGCCTTGACATAACAAATCTGAAATGATAAAATAATGCCGTCAGTTAGTATTTACTAATTACTGATTTGAAAGGAGGATACCAACAATCGGCAATTTATTACTCGCATTTGTACTCACACTCATTGCCGGCCTCAGCACCGGAATCGGAAGCGGTATAGCATTTCTTGCGAAGCATACCAACAAGGTATTCCTGTCGGTCAGCCTCGGATTCTCCGCAGGCGTTATGATCTATGTATCCATGATTGAAATATTCGTTGAGGCGCAGACATTACTTACCGCGCAGGCCGGCGCAAAGGCCGGCGGGTGGCTGACAGTCCTTGCTTTTTTCGGAGGAATGCTGCTCATTGCCGTAATTGACAAGCTGATTCCGTCTGCCGAGAATCCACATGAAGTAAAATCTGTAGAAGCAGAACAGGAAGGTGCGCCTGCACCCGGCAAAATGATGCGCATGGGTGTATTAACGGCAGTTGCCATTGCCGTTCATAATTTCCCGGAAGGACTCGCCACATTCGTCTCAGCCCTTCAGGCGCCCAGCATCGCCATACCGATTGTCGCCGCGATTGCCATGCACAATATTCCGGAAGGCATCGCCGTATCCGTTCCCATCTACCAGGCAACCGGATCGAAGCGGAAGGCATTCTTATATTCCTTCCTCTCCGGCCTCGCGGAGCCTGTGGGAGCTTTGACCGGCTGGCTGATTCTGATGCCGGTTATGAACGATCTGGTATTCGGCATCATCTTTGCCGCAGTGGCCGGAATTATGGTATTTATTTCATTTGACGAGCTACTTCCTGCCGCAAGGGAATACGGAGAGCATCATTTATCCATCTACGGGCTGATATCCGGCATGGCTGTTATGGCTGTCAGTCTGCTTATACTCCAATAGTCACACAATCCAGCGCGGCGCCATACCGAATACAGGAAAAGGCACAGAGACGGTATGAAATATCTCTGTGCCTTTTCCTGCGGCGTATGTCCCTGAAGCGTCTGGGCCGGGCCGCGGCTTACCGCATCCAATCCGGATCCCCGGAATAAAAACCTTCTTATTCCGCGCTGCAGCTTACAGGGGTATACCCTGCCTCCGTCACGGCGTCCATTAATACCTGATCCGGAACATCCTTTGTCAGAGATACCTCTGCCTGCTTCTTCTCCAGATCCACAACCGCCTCCGCGACACCGTCTACCGCTGCCAGAGCCTTCTGTACATGCATCTGGCAATGCGCGCACATCATTCCGTCAACTTTTAATACTTTCTTCATCATAACCATTCCTTTCTGATTGTCCGGCAAAGCGCCGGTTTCTTTCTTTCTATCTAATGCCGGTTCCGTCTTACGGAGTGCGGCAGAAGATTCCTGCGGCTCTTCCTTCTTCTTAAAGAAACGAAGTCTGAGCGCGTTCGTTACAACACATACCGAGCTTAAGCTCATGGCGGCAGAGCCGATCATGGGGCTTAACCGCAGTTGGAATGCCGGATAGAGAACGCCTGCTGCCAACGGAATCCCCAGGATATTGTAGAAAAATGCCCAGAACAGATTCATGTGAATATTCCGGACCACCGCGCGGCTCAGATCAATCGCGGCCGCCACATCATACAGAGAATCCTTCATCAGCACCACATCCGCCGATTCAATGGCAATGTCGGTTCCCGCCCCGATTGCGATTCCGATATCCGCGCGGGTCAGAGCCGGCGCGTCGTTGATTCCGTCGCCGACCATGGCGACCTTATGCCCTTCCTGCTGAAGCGCGCGGATATTGGCTTCCTTCTCCGTCGGAAGGACATCGGAGATTGCCTTCTCTATTCCAAGCTCCTTTCGGATTGCTTCTGCCGTTACTTTATTATCCCCGGTCAGCATAACGACATGCAGTCCCATCTCGTTAAACCGCCGAATCGCCGCCCGGCTGGACTCCCGGATGGTGTCCGCTACCGCAATGATTCCCGCAAGCTTTCCGTCCCTCGCAAACAGCAGCGGTGTCTTTCCCTCCCCTGCCAGACGCTTTGCTTCCTGTCTGGCTCTTTCGGAATGCACGTCCCCTCCCAGCACGCTGTTCTCCTCAAGAAATGCCGGATTCCCCGCAAGGTATGCCTTTCCGTTCACAACCGCCTTTACTCCGCGGCCCGCTACAGTCTCAAAGGCCTCCGCCCCGGACAGCTCTCCGCCATCCTTTGCGGCTCTTTCCACAACCGCCTGCGCAAGCGGATGCTCGCTTCCCTTCTCCGCGGCGGCTGCCTCCATAAGGAATTCTCTCTCCGTCAGGGAAGGATCCAGAACAATCAGATCCGTCACGGACGGATGTCCCGAGGTAATCGTTCCCGTCTTATCCAGCACAATGGTATCCACATTGTGGAGATTCTCAAGACTCTCGGCAGACTTAATCAGAATTCCCATCTCGGCCGCCTTGCCGGTGCCGACCATGATCGCGACCGGCGTTGCAAGTCCCAGCGCGCACGGACAGGATATAACAAGAACGGAAATTGCGTTCGAAAGTGCGAATTCAAAGCCCTGTCCCACAATCAGCCACACAATCGCCGTTACCAGAGCGATTCCGATGACGACCGGAACAAAGATTCCGCTGACCTTATCCGCCAGACGGGCAATGGGCGCCTTGGAATTGCTCGCCTCATCGACCAGACGGATAATCTGGGACAGCGTCGTATCCTCTCCCACTCTGGATGCGCGGAAGCGAAAGCTGCCGTTCTTGTTAATCGTTGCGGAGATCACCGTATCTCCTTCCTGCTTCTCAACCGGAATACTCTCTCCGGTAATGGCAGCCTGATCGACATATCCGTGTCCTTCGATGACAACTCCATCCACCGGAATGCCCTCTCCCGGACGAATCACGACAACATCCCCTGCAACCACCTGCTCCGCCGGAATCGTCTGCTCCGCTCCGCCCCGGACTACAACCGCGGTCTTCGGCGCCAGATCCACGAGCTTGCCGAGCGCATCCGAGGTCTTGGCCTTTGATCTGGCCTCCAGATACTTGCCGACCGTAACCAGGGTCAGAATCATGGCCGCGGATTCAAAATACAGCGCGTGCGCATATTCATGAACCAGCTCCATATCTCCGTGCCCGAATCCGTAAGCCATCCGGAACATGGCGAACAGCCCGTAGACCAAAGAAGCGCCGGAGCCGATTGCCACAAGGGAATACATATTGGGCGCTCTGTGAAGCAGCGCCTTAAAACCGTTCGTATAAAAATGTTTATTAATAATCAGGATCGGAACGGTAATGCATAACTGAGCCAGCGCGTTGACCAACGTATTCTCCATCCCCGTCAGAAATCCCGGCATGGGAAGGGACATCATGCCTCCCATGGCAATATACATCAAAGGAACCAGCAGCACAACGGATGATATCAGCCGCTTCTTCATTGCCACACGGCTCTCCTCTGCCTGATCCTGCCTCCTCTGCCATTCACTGCGGAATCCTCCGCTCTTCGTCCCTGTCTGTTCCAGAGAGGAAGCCCCGTATCCAATCTCCTGCACCGCATGCTCAATATTTGCGGAATCAAGCTTCCCTTCATCATACACAACCGTCATCTGGTTCGCCAGAAGACTAACGTTCACCTCCTGCACTCCCTCAAGCTTCTGCACGCATCGTGTCACATTCGCCTGGCAGGCCGCGCAGGTCATACCGGTTACATTATATTTCTCTGTCTTCACTGAAACAGCCTCCTTTACTTAAGCTTCTTAATGAGATCAACCGCTTCATCGACAATCTGCGTATTCCCCTTCCTGATCTCATCGACCACGCAGGTCTTTAAGTGCTCCTGCAGAATCAGATATCCGAATGACTGCAGCGCGCTCTCAACCGCGGCGATCTGGGTCAGAATATCCCCACAGTACCGGTTATCCTCCAACATCCTGCTGATCCCTCCAAGCTGGCCCATCATTCGATTCAGCCGGTTCTGAAGCTGACGCAGCTGCGCCTCATCCCGCGGTACCGCTTTATGGCGGCAGCAATGCCCGTCCTTACGGCCTTCACACTGTCCGCAGACAGCCTGCAGCATCTCTTTTTCTTTCTCCATTATGCACCTCCATAATACCCTGTGGGGGTATTTCTGTTTTGTATTATAATACCCCTATGGGGTATTGTCAAGTGTTTTTTGTTTTTTACCAAATCAAAAAAGGAGACAGTCTGATAAAAAATCATGGTCCTGCAAAGACCTGAATTATACCAGACCGTCTCCTTCTTTCGTATCAGGAGCAAAAGTAATACGATTCTATATTATTTACACTATGAGCATGGCATCGCCAAAAGAGAAGAATCGGTACTTTTCTTTAACCGCTTCTTCATACGCCGCCAGCACATGTTCCCTTCCCGCAAGCGCGGATACCAGCATAATCAACGTAGACTCCGGCAAATGAAAATTCGTAATCAGGCAGTCCAGCACCCGGAACTGATAGCCCGGATAAATAAAGATCTCCGTGTCCTTACTGCCCGGCGCCACGAATCCGTCCGGACCGGCAGCCGATTCCACCGTACGGCAGCTTGTCGTGCCGACGCAGAAGATTCTGTGCCCTTCCCGCTTCGCCCGGTTGATTTTCTCCGCCTCTTCGGGGAGAATCTGATAATGCTCGGAATGCATATGGTGCCTTAAGATGTCATCCTCCTTCACAGGTCGGAAGGTGCCAAGCCCGACGTGGAGCGTCACATGGGCGATCACAACTCCCGATCTTTCAATTCCGTCAAGCAGCTCCTTCGTAAAATGCAGACCCGCAGTCGGAGCCGCCGCAGATCCTTCATATTTCGCATATACAGTCTGGTACCGATCCCTGTCCTTCAGCTCATGCGTAATATAATGGGGCAGCGGCATCTGTCCAAGCCTATCCAGCAATTCCTCAAAGATTCCCTGATAATGAAACCTGACCAGCCGGTTCCCTTCCTCGACAACATCCAGGATTTCCGCCGTCAGCGCCCCGTCTCCGAAGCGGATTCTTGTTCCGGGTCTGGCCTTCTTTCCCGGCTTCACCAAAGTCTCCCAGACATCTCCCTCTCTGCGCTTCAGCAGCAGCAGCTCAATCCTGGCTCCCGCCCTGTCAGGCTCTTCTGCGGATCCGCCGGGCTGAGCGGAGATTTTTTCTCCAATCAGCCTGGCCGGAATCACCTTGGTATCATTAATCACCAGACAATCTCCTGGCTTCAGATATTCCGTAATATCCCGAAAATGCCTGTGGCAGATCGCTCCTGTCTTCTTGTCCAGAACCATCAGCCG
>DVNP01000174.1 GCA_018714285.1 Candidatus Caccomorpha excrementavium
GCCTCTTCCGGATACCCGCGGTCCCCAACCAGCCTGTCCAGAAAAACGAACAACAGCGCCCCTAATGCCACGGCACACAGTCCTGCCGCAGACACCGTCCGTCGGATTCCCCAATTTCCGTAATCAGCCGAACGCTTCGCCGCGGTCAAAAACAGCATAGAGCACAGATAGCACAGAAACGGAACCGCCGGAGGCACAATTCCGACCGTCAGTCCTGCTCCGAAGAACGGGATCGTGGCCGCCAGAAGAAGATACCGGCTGATCACACCATAAAAGCTCATCACATAAAGCAGGGCTGTAAAATATGAGAGCAATATCAGAAGGCACAAAAGCGCCCTTTTTTCATCCGTCGATGTTACATAATGAGACACATCCGTCCTCATATACTCATTATACCGATCGATATACGCATTCAGCAGATGCCAGAATCCGTCTCTCACAAGATCCCATTCCCGGATCGCATACACTGACAGAAATAAAAAAGATATGGACATGGAGAACCACAGATACCGCCGCAAAGCAAATGCAGCATACAAGACAGCCGTCATTCCGGCAATCACAAGCGTCAGCATCGGCCTGTCAAGCTCAAGTTCCAATCCGTCCGCAAGCAAAAACAGGGCTCCATACACACCTGCAAGCATCATGAAAAACCGAATCAGAGTTCCGGGCAGGGACATGCCGTTCTCCCGATCCGCCCGAACGGACTCCAGCAGGACACCGTCCTTCTTCTTACGCTTCATCCAATCACCTGCCCCCCGCCCCCTCCGAAATCAGTCTCTCTGCCATCTCCTCACCGCTCCCGACCGGAACGATCAGACAATCCGACGGTCGCAGGCTTAAGGCCCACTCTTCAAGTCCGGCTGCCTGCTCCTGCGCACATACACAAAAGATCCGCGCATAATGCTCCCTTGGCCATGCCGCCGTAATCAGCAGAGGCGACGGTACTTTGCCCCGGCAGAAAGAACACTCATAGATTTTTCCGACCGCATCATAGAACGCCTCCTCGGAATCCATCCACTCTCTGTCCGCCCTCTCATGCCTCTCGTCATACCAGGCCAGAAAATGAAGGCGTCCCTGCTGTCTGAGACGCTCTGAAAGGGAGAAGGCCGCCTCCAGAATCCGATCCATCTGCGCAAGCCCTCTCTCCCCTTCGGACGCCGGCTTCAGATCAATAATAACCAGAGATACATCCGCTGACGTATCGCCGAACTCCTTCACAAAAAGTCCGTCCGTCATAGTGCTTCTCTTCCAGTGAATCCGGTTCAGGCGATCTCCGGGAAGATACTCCCGAATCTCCAGAATCTCGGACGGATCATCTCCCGGCCGTGAAGCGGCCGCAATATCAAATTCAGAATAAACCGTGTAATTCTCCGATACCACAAGATCCCCGAATCCCTTCCTGTCCGGAAGAACGGCGACAGGAATACTCTTCCCTGGACGTTTTGACAGGGAACAGATTCCCAGATAATCATAGATACGTACCTTATCAATCTGAATGGTAAGCCTGCCGCAGTAATCAGATGTATAGAACAGCCTGATCCTTCTGCCTCCCTTCCCCGCAAGCGAAATCGAAATCCTTTCCCTTCTCTTTTTCTCCGAGAATTCATTCCGGTACCACAGATAGACATCCACGCGCGGCAGAGGAAACAGACTCCGGTTCTGTGCTTCGAATTCTACCGGAAAGCGCCCTCCCTTCTCTGCCGTATACGGAGCCGCAATCCCGCGGATCCGGACGAACGGCCACGCGGCTGCCAGCAGTACCAGCAAGGCCACAGGCAAGGCAAGACAGGTCAGAAATAAAAGAAACGTAAATCTCGTATTATATAAAAGCGCCAGAGTTCCCATCAGAATAAGGAATACCAGATATCCCGCCTTGGCCCTCAGCATAACACCTGCCTCTTCTTCGCCGCAAGCTTCGGAGCCGGAACCGACTCAAGAATCTCATCCAGCAGCTCCTGCACGCCCATCCTCGCAATTCTTGCCTTTGCGGACAGAACAATCCTGTGCCCGCACACGGGACGGTAAATATCCCTGATATCTGACGGAATGACAAAATCCCTTCCCCTGATATAGGCCGCAGCCTTCGCCATATGAATCACGGCAAGACTTCCCCTCGGGCTGACTCCTGTCTCTGTCAGCTCATGCTCTCTGGTCCTCGCGGCAAGCCTGGCGACATATTCATACAGCTCATCCTTCACATACACCTGCTCCGCCGCAAGCTGCAACCGATACAGATCCCCGGCCTCAGCCGCTGCCTCCACCTGCTCAAGCGGGTTCACTCCGTGCCTCTCCTTCATCAGGCGCACCTCGCTGCTCAGATCCGGATATCCCACAGACATCCTCACCATAAAGCGATCCAACTGGGATTCCGGAAGCAGCTGTGTTCCTGCGGATCCCGAGGGATTCTGGGTCGCAATCACAAGAAAGGGCTTCGGAACCTCTCTTGTAATTCCGTCCACCGTAACCTTTCCTTCCTCCATTACCTCAAGAAGCGCGGACTGCGTCTTGGAAGAGGTGCGGTTAATCTCATCCGCCAGAAACAGATTGCACATAATACTTCCCTCACGGTAGACAAATTTTCCGCTTTCCTTATCATACATTGTAAATCCGATCACATCGGAGGGCAGAACGTCCGGCGTAAACTGCATTCTCCGGTAATTCAAAGCGAATGCCCTTGAAAACGCAACTGCCAGCGTTGTCTTCCCGACGCCCGGAATATCTTCGAGCAGCACATGTCCCCCCGCCAGCATGGCAGTGAACGTTGTAAGGATTACATCATCCTTCCCGACCACGGCCTTTCTGACCTCCCGAAGCACATGATCTATTATTCTCTCATCTGTCATTCTTCCTTCTAATCCTCCTAACGAAGCGCGTCATTATACTGCGCCCTCTCACCGCCTATGTACTTCGGCCTTGTTCTCGCGCATACAAGATTCGCCCGCCCAATCCGCTTCACCGAAACCCTCACAGGCACCGCAACCTGTTTTAAATGCATGCCGATCAGGGTATCTCCAATATCCATCCCGGCATCCGCCCGAAGCTCCTCTACGGCAACCGGATTCTTCAGTCCTTCATAGACAGCCGTCGCAAAGGAACCGCCTGCCTTGGGCATCGGAACCACATTCACGATCGGAAGCAGTCTCTTTACCGCCGTCTCCCGTTCCAGAATCAGCGCGCGGTTCAAATGCTCACAGCACTGCGCAGCCAGTTCAATTCCGTATCGTTCCAGTACAGGGTACACTCCGTCGAATACCGCCTGCGCCGCCATCGGATTCGAACCTCTCCCAATCCGTTCTCCCAGTATCTCACTCGAAGAACAGCCAATCACCATCAAATCGCCCGCCTTAAGCCCGGCAGACTCAATCAGTTCCATAACAGCCTGCCTTGACTCTGAGCGGATAATCTCCATAATCCCTTCCATAATCGATCCGCCTCCCGGATTCATAATGATATTAGTCCCGTCACAATTTATTGCACTTTGTTCCGTTCTTATTATACTCTGAAATACACTCCCTTACAAGTTCCTTTTTCCGGTCAGGTCATGATCTCCCGGCGGGGGCCGCCGCCCTGAACAGACAGAGCCTGCATTTTCAAGGGTTTCATATGGATATTTTTTAGATTTAGGATATTGCGGTATGGCATTATAGGTGCTATACCGCATTTCCTTTTCAAAGAGTGGCTTTTAAACAGTCAAATTCTTCGATATGATTATAGAGATGATCTTAATTTCCTGCAACCGTCTGCCGCTTCAATCCTTCAATTGAAAGAACCAAATAATAATCTAAGTAAATACCAATCCTACCAATCTTGATGGTAAGATTCAAATTGAGGCTTGCAAACACTTGGTTGCCAGACTATTTCATGACCTTGTCCAGTAAAGCCGCATAGCTATCTACCACATCGTAGACCACATTTCCATTGCTGATCGCTTTGAAATGCTCCCTGGCGCAATGGATTTTGGACTCTTCAATCTGACGGAGCTGCATAGAACGCATGGAACCCTTTGTTTCCGCAACGAAGTAGATGTGCTTAACGGTTCCCTCATAGAATGCGATCGCCCAGTCCGGGTTATCCTTGAACTGGTCGAAAAACAGTTTTTTCAATGCCGGTAAGAATTTCTACTACTGCCTTTCTGGTCAACCCTGTCTCCACGACGAGCTTTCCTACCAAATCATATTTCACGCCGCTGCTTGCATGGATGCGCCTTGCGGTATTATAAGTTCCGAATTTCTCTTTCACAAACGAAGTGCCTTCCAGTAATGCCTCCTTGGACTGTATCTCGTTCATAGTTCCCGATTCCACTTTGAAGAATATCTTGGAGACTCGAAGGTTGCGATTGAGGAAAGAGATTGCCTTTTCCACAAGTTCTTCGGTATCGAAGTCCACAACATATACGGATTTGGGGCTGATCCTCTGCCACAGTGCCTTGAACTCCGGCATAGCCAGTTTTTCAGGATCAACTTGCAATTCCACATTCTTGTCGCGGGCGTTCTCCGGCTGCATGGCGCGGCTGTCATAGATCGAATCTATAATAGAGAGGACTGCGTCGGCACAATCAGCCACTTCCTCGGCAACCTTAACCGCATTGTTGGACTTATCTGCATAATACTTGTCGGTCAGTGCGCCCTTCTTATCCACATAGCCGTTGACGACCATATCGAAATAGATGGCCTGCGCGGTTTCTCCGTCCACAACCTGCTCGTTGCCATGAACATCGCTGATTACCTTGCCCTTAAAGAGATCTGCGGTAACAGCAACCGGACGGTTGGCAACCGCTTCGGCAAGCTCGGTTTGAAGTCCCTTGGCAAAGCTGTCGTAGCTCTCGCTTGCTATCACCGTCAGAACATTGACGGAGTGAACATTATTGCCCAGCACATTGGCATCCATGCGTTCGCCGTCCTGATTGACACACAGGCGCAAGCCGCGTCCCACTTCCTGACGCTTGCGAACTTCACTGCTGCTCTGTTTGAGCGTACAGATCTGGAACACATTCGGATTGTCCCAGCCCTCGCGTAATGCCGAGTGGGAAAAGATAAACCGTACTGGCGACCGTTTCGGGTCACGATCCAACAGCAGTTCCTTATTCTTCATGATCAAGTCATAAGCGTCAATATCGTCCGATGTTCCGGCCTTTTTGTCGCTGAGCTTGCCAATAACATCACCGGCAAAAATCTTCACTCCGTTCAGGAACTCCACCGAGTTGTCCCGTCCGTCGATGAACTTGACCACAAAGCCGTTTTTGTACTCGTCGAGATTACCGGAATTGTCGTACAAATTAAAGCCAATCCCGACTTTCATCGTCTTTTTGCTAATACCGGCTGCGCCCTTGAAATCGAACTCGATGGTTGCAGTCGGATCGGCCTTAGAGAGATTGATCCCTTCCAGATAGACGATTCTGCTGGTAGTTGATACCCCTGTCCATCATGTAGGTGGCGTGACTGAGCGTCAGCCGTTCATAGAGGGAGCTGTTGTACTGCCGTTTCAGCTCGCTGAGGCTCCAATCGTTTTTGACAGACTCAATCTCGTAAAAATGCCGTTCCTCGATATTGTCAATGCGCATGAGCTTCAAATAGTGCGATCAGCTCAAGTAAAACTTTCTTACGGTGCTGACAGCAGGAAGGTTTTCAAATTGGTCAGAGAGTGTCTGACCAATTTGGTCATTGGCATAGGTGAGGTAAAACTGCCGCATTTGCTTAAGATTTGTGACTGAAAACCCTCTCCCATAAATTTCGGTAAGATAGTTGGACAGCTCTTTCAAAAGCTGTGTGCCATATGCCGCGCGGTTTGCGCCGTGCTGCTCTTCCTCGACGATCATCCGGCCAATCTCAAAATAGGCATAGACCATCGAAAGATTGACTGCCGTTTTCGCATTCTTCCGCGCCTTGGCAAGCACATCGGAAACACCTTGCAGGAAGTTGCGGTTAATTGGTGTGATCTCATTCTTATCCATCGCTGTGCCTCCTTAAATGACTCTGACCCGCTTGGAAATGTCGTTTGCATCCTCCGGTGCAAATAGAGGCCTACTACGGCCGGTTTTGCGAAGCAAAACGGCCGCAATGCGGAGCTGAGCGGCCAGGATTTCTTTTGATTTAAAGACTCCCCATCCCTCATAATGGAAGAATGCCGCTGGTGCGGTAAATACATTATAACTTCTCGGAATCTCAATGAATGAGATTCCGAGAAGTTATAAGCGAAGGAAGCGAAAAAAGAAATCCGTCTTTGCTGACAGCGATACCGATGCCGAGGATGCGGAAGCCGAGCAATACGAAAAGGCACAGCGCAGACTTGCCAAGGAACAACGCACTGACACGGTAGGAGTGCAGGGGCGATTTCATAGATACGATCTTTTACTGTCCTTACGATATACATGAGCTTGTGGCGGATGCGGATATGTCTGTCATCCTGCGGGAGCTGAACGAGGATCACAAGTTCCTGCTGTTCCTGTCAGCTCTGCGGCAGTACAGCTCTACAAAGATTGCCGCTATCCGTGGGCAGTCAGACCGCAACATCCGCAAGGTGCGGAATACCATGCTCAAAAAGATAAGAAAAAAGCTGCTTGCCGCACTTACCGAAAAAGTTCAGGCACAGCAGCCTTTGACCTTGCTTGAAAAAGAATTTCTGAGTGAAAATGGCGTGGATATTGAAAAAACCACAAAAAAGTAGTATAATAGTAATATAATTGTGAATTATACGGGTTACAATATATAGTGGAGGGTTTTGCCGATGAAAAACCTGTTTGAACGCACCAGCTCCAACTGGGTGCGATATAGTGAATAAGAATGGAAAGCGGAGGAGGACGGCACTCTGTTTCCTCACGCCGACCGCAACGTCACAGCCGAGTATTTATGACCCGCTGAGCGAGTATCAGCACATTGTCCTGGATGCCATCAATATCAGGCGTATGGAATCGCAGAAGAAAACGCCGCTGGAGATACAAAAGGCAATTCAGCAGTTTGCGGTGAAATATGGTCTGCATGGCTTGATGACGGCTCTGCCCACCACACCGAGCTTTATGGACTATGAAGCGGTGTATCTGCCGAAAACCATTTCATCCATGAGGAATCCATGTCTACGATGGACTATCTGAATTTGTTCTTTCCCTTTGATAAGCCAGATGTGGTCAAGCGTGGCGTGGAATCTATGTGGAATATCAGCAATGACCGTGTGATGATGGCACTTGCCATGACGATGACAGACAAGCCGATGGCGGTCAACATGAGCTTTCAGCGGGAGTATGCCGAACGCTATGAGTGGATGAAGCAGCAGTTCATTGATATTGCCTTCACCTATCTGACTTCCGTGCTGTTCTATGAGGACTATGACACGATGACTCCCGAACAGCGGCTTTTGATGCAGCAGGGTATGGAAGCCTTTGGCGGTATTGCACCGACCTATCGTATCGCTCTGCTTGATAAGCCAACGATTGTGTGGGATTTCCACTCCCTTATGCTTGGAGTGCAGATGATGTTCAGCTTCATGCTGACCGACACGGAAAAGCCTATCCGTATCTGCAAGCATTGTTTGCAGACCTTTGTGGCAAGCAGACCGAGTGCGATCTTCTGCAGTCCGCAGTGCAAAAATAAGTATAACGTGTATAAGAGCAGAACGAAGGAAAAGAAGGAATGATGGGAAAGGAAACGATTTTATGATAAACAGATGGATTGCAGAAGCAACGGAATGTGATTTCAAAGTTGCTTTGGAAGCAAAGAAACCGAAAAGCTGGCTCAAAAGTGTCAGCGCATTTGCCAACGGTATCGGCGGCACTCTCTTTTTCGGCATTGATAACGATAGAAATGTAATCGGCTTAGCTGACGCACAGACCGATGCAGAGACGATCAGCCGCTTGATTAAGGAGCGTATCACGCCGTATCCGAACTTTATCCTCGCTCCCGAACGTGAGAACGGTAAGGATATTCTTGTGCTGTCCGTTTCCGCAGGACGCTCCACGCCCTATTATTATAAGGCTGATGGCATTGCAGAAGCATATATCCGTATCGGCAACGAAAGCGTAATTGCTCCGTCGTATGTGTTGAATCAGCTTTTGCTTAAGGGTATGAACCGCACCTATGATGCTCTGGACTCCGAGTATGATTTTAGGGACTACGCCTTTTCCAAGCTGCGTGAACGCTACAAAGCCTGGACAGGCAACAGCATGGAGGAAAAGCTGTTTGATTCCTTTGAAATACGGGATGACCACGGCAAGCTGACCAATGCAGGCGCATTGCTTGCAGACGATGCTCCCATCAAGCACTCCCGTCTGTTCTGTACTCGTTGGAACGGTCTTGATAAAAGCGGCGGTATGGTGGATGCACTCGACAGCGCAGAGTATTCCGGCAGTTTGATTATTCTGCTCAATGAGGGTGTAGGCTTCGTAAAGCGGAACATGAAAACCCGTTGGAAGAAAACCGCCAACTCCCGTATTGAAATGCCCGATTACTGTGAACGAAGCGTTTTTGAAGCTCTTGTAAATGCGCTGATCCATCGTGATTATCTGATTTTGGGCAGCGAAGTCCATATCGACATTTACGATGACCGCCTTACCATTACTTCTCCCGGTGGTATGGCAGACGGCACACGGATACAGGAAAGAGATATATCCAATATTTCCTCTACCCGACGCAATCCCGTCCTTGCCGATATTTTCGGCAGATTGGGCTATATGGAGCGTCAAGGTAGTGGATTTAAGAAGATCACAGAATCGTACCGTGCCGCCCACAATTACCGTGCCGAACTGGAGCCGAAATTTTATTCCGATGCAAGCTCGTTCCAAGTTACGCTGTATAACTTGAACTATGGGCAAACGATGGATAAAACAGGTCTTGTAGATGAAAAACAGGCCTTCAACGATGAAAAAACAGGTCTTCAAGACGAAAAACAGGCCTTCGAAAGCCTGCTTGCAGGTCTTGGAGTCAGTGCGCCGACAAGAAAAAATATATTGAAATTGCTTCAACATTTTGGGTTCGATACTTCGTTTGCACGAGCAGATGTTATGCAAGTCGTAGGAATTACGGCAACTCCGGCAACAGAACTGATGCGAAAAATGAAAGAAGCCAAACTGATCGAAAGCGCAAAAGGTCGTGGCAAATATAAGTTCGTTGAGCCGAAAGAATAACTCTGTTTTCTGTCATCTTGCAGAGTGACAGATCGGGTTACAGAAAAGGTGGCAGAAAAAAGATAATGGGGCTGTCGGTTAATACCGATTTTTAGCCCCCGACATACAGGGAAGAGACAATCCCATAAAGGGGCTATTGCAAAATAGATGAGAAATCATCTATGGAGCAATGGCTCCTTTGTTGTCTGAAAATAGAAAACGGACTCCCAAGAGTCCGTAATCCATGGTATAATTAGATATGCTCAATTTCCCGACAGCCCCAACCTATTTACGATACCTCCTACAAGGATCTCGTCTACAGAATTATACTTTTCCGTCACGCATCGCTCAACCAGCCCAACCACAACCTCCAGTTCTTCCTTCAGTTCCGTCTGACGCTTTGCCAGTTCTGTGCTGTCGCAAAGCATGGCGATAACCATCTCCGCCTGGACATAGTCGAAGGTGGCTGGGTCTATAATGGCTTCATGGTTGCCTCCCACATAGTACTGCGGAACCTCACCCTCGTTCTTTTTCCGTTTTCTTCTGGAGAAAGTCCACCGTGAACTCCTTTTGCAGGAGCGCATCACCTTTGCACTTCTCGTTGGTAAGGATGCTGCAGACGGTGCTTTGGCTCCAGACCGCCTTACCGCCCGGAGTCGGCAGTTTCCGCTCCGTCAGCTCCTTTGCGATGGCGTGGCAGGTCAGCCCATCCAGAAACAGCTTATAGATCAGCTTGACGGTCTTTGCCTGTTCCTGATTGGCCACAAAGCCGCCGTCCGGCTCTCCTCCTAGGCAAGGCTGGACATAATAGTGATGAGCAGCTCGCCCTTGGCATCCAGCGTCCATATGTTTTCTCTTTCAAAATAAACGCCCACGCCTATTTCTTTCAGTTTACGTATCGTAGTAACTGTATCTACTGTGTTTCGTGCAAACCTCGAGATTGACTTTGTAAGAACAAGGTCTATATGTCCGACAAGGCAGTCCTCCACCATGCGGTTAACCCCTTCCCTCCGATTTGTGCTCAAGCCGGAAATCCCGCCATCCACATACACTCGGACAAGTTTCCAACCGGGATGCTCCAATATTTTGTTCTCGTAATACCCTGTTTGAGTGGCGAGACTCGACTGTTGATCCTCATGATCTGTGGAGCCGCTGACGAAGCGAAGTCTTCCTAATGCCGCATGAAAGCAGAAATCCGGGTGAGTTTCTGTATATCAGTATGGGAAGAACCTTTCATTTCCATTTTTCGGAACACAAAAAACTACAACACTCTCAACAGGCTAAAGCCCATAACAAAAAGGAATCATGAAGCTGTTGCTGCAACTCCATGATTCCCCACTCATGTAATTCTAAATGCAACAGACTATGCTGCATTTAAATTTTCAATTAACCAAAAAGCCTTGATTTACAGTTCCTTCTTTCGGAATACCCTCACAGAAATCAGCCAGGAGACCGCCGTAATTCCCGCAAGGAATACGGGAACCAGAGAAATCAGAAGTCTTATGTCCTCTTCTCCCGGCATCGGGATGGAATATTTCCTGGCCAGACTGATCACGGCATAGACCCCCAGGGCAGGAAGCGCAAAGCATATGATAAGCAGCAGTCTCGCCTTCTCCATTCCCAGCCGGAAGATGAACGGCATCATAAGAGAGAACAGGATCAGGAATGCCGCCGATACGCCCGCAGCGGCAACGGCAATCTCACGGAAGCCCTCTCCCTCCACCGGATGAATCACATTAAGAATTCCTCCCATAACACAGGATAAAAGAAATCCAAGGCCAATTAACAGCAGCATCAGAATATATTTTGAGCTCACCAGCTGTCTCCTTGAAAGCGGCATCGTCATCGCGAACCGTTCCCATTTTCCTGCCTCATCAAAGGAGAACGCGGTCAGCAGCTGGTAGGAAAGGAAGAACACCGTCATCCCGCATACTGACACGTTGGAATCCATAAAGAACCCCAGTCCGACATAAAAGGCAAGCAGCAGAATCAGCAGCTTCTTATTCCTCATAATATTCATAAAATCCTTCAGAAGCAGCCCCTTCATTCCTCTTCCCTCCCATCCATACGCCTGCCCTTCACCAGAAGCAGCATAATCTCATCAATCGAAGCCCTGTCCACAACCAGACTGCCGCTCCTGGGGGCACAGTTTTCTCTGTTGTTCACCAGCACCTCATACCCGAACTCCCCTTTTCTCACCCTCTTCACATACTCCGGATTCAGCTTCTCATAATCTGACTGTCCGCAGTGCACAATTCCGTATCTTTCAAGAAGCTCATCCTTATTCTCCGAGAACAGAAGCTTTCCCTTATGAATACAGGTAATATAATCCGCTATTTTCTCGAGATCCCCCGTAATATGCGTGGACATCAGAATCGTATGATCTTCATCCTCAATGAATTCCTGGAACAGCTCCAGAATCTCATCCCGGACGATCGGATCCAGTCCGCTTGTCGCTTCATCCATAATGAGCAGCTTCGGCCTGTGAGCCAGCGCCGCCGCGATCTGAAGCTTCATCTTCATTCCCCGTGAGAATTCCTTTACCGTCTTATTTTCCGCCAGCCCAAGTCTTTTTACATACCCGGCAAACAGCGCGCTGTCCCAGTTTTTAAAAATGTACCCCATAAACAGGTTCGTCTGCTTTACCGTCAGCTGTTCCGGGAAACAGCATTCATCCAGAACAACCCCGATATCCTCCCGAAGTCTCCCGTCATCCTTAAGCTTCTGCCCGAATACCCTTACCGTTCCTTCATCAATTGAAATCAGACCCAGAATTGCCTTCAGCGTCGTTGACTTTCCTGCGCCGTTCTCCCCGACAAATCCCATAATACATCCCTTCGGCACCTGAAAGCTCACGTGATCCAGCAGAAATCCCGGATATCTTCTGGTTACTTTGTCAAGCTCAATGACATACTCCATCTTCAATTCTCCTCATACAGCACATCAAGCATCTCTTCCAGAACCTTCTTCTCAATTCCTCCGGCTCTGGCCAGGCTGACTGCCGCCTGAATATGCTCCTCTGCCGCCCGCAGGTGTTCCTCCCGCACAAGCTCTGCATTCTGTGCCGCTACAAAGCTGCCCTTTCCCACAACCGTCACAATAAATCCGTCGCGCTCCAGATCTTCGTATGCTCTCTTTGTGGTAATGACACTGATCCTCAGTTCCTTTGCGAGCAGCCGCATGGACGGAAGAGCGTCCCCTTCCCGCAGCTCACCGCTCATGATCTTACTCTTAATCTGAGAGGTAATCTGCTCATAAATCGGTCTGCCGCCGGTATTACTAATGATAATCTCCATGGCGTCTCCTTATCATTATTAATGTATATACACTTTATATACATTATATACATCAAAGCATAGCTTGTCAATAACCGAATCATTGAAACAGTAAATCTGCGTAAAAGAATCCGCTAAAATAATCGATGCAGAAACGGCTCAAAGCAGACTCCGTTTCTTGGCGATACCCCGCTCTGCTCCGTAAAAGCTACCGCCTCCTCCAGGAAGTCCGATGCCTTCCGTACGCTCTGTACCGGCCCGCGGCCCCGTACAAGCTCCGCGAAGATAATCGACGCGAACACATCTCCGGTTCCGCAGCGATCTCCCCCCGTCCGCTTCGCAGTAATCCGGCTGCGAATGCCGTCCCGCGTATACACATAATTCACCAGCCGTTCTCCGTCCGGCACTCCTGTCAGAACCACTCCGGACGGTCCTTTTTTGCACAGCTCTCTTCCCAGCTCCCAAAGCTCTGTCTGCGGCGGAATCTCCTCCGGATAATCCCGCCCCGCCAGCCGGTACGCTTCCGTCAGATTCGGCGTAATCACATCGCTGCAGGAAAGCAGGCTCTCCATTTTCCCGCATACCTCGGGAGAACACGCGGAATATAATCTTCCGTGGTCTCCCATTACGGGATCAAACAGCACAATCGTATCCTTCTTTCTGAACCGCCTGAGAAATTCCGCGGCCAGCTCAACCTGAGCCGCAGATCCAAGATACCCGACATAGATTCCGTCAAACTCCAGATCCAGCTCATCCCAGTGCTTTAAAAACCGCCTCATCCTGTCCGCGCCGTCATCCCGGTAGTACCCCGGAAATGCCGCGTTTGACGAAAGAATACAGGTCGGCAGCGCGCAGCACTCGATTCCCTCCGCTGATATTACTGGAATCGCAACCGACAGCGCGCATCTGCCATATCCGGCCAAATCATGAATCACCGCAGCTCTTTTTTGTCGTTCCATATCATTTCCTCCACAATAAAAATAGCCCGAATCTGTCTTTTAGATTCGGGACATTCCCGAGTGTATACTATCTTCCGGTAGATCTTCTTAAAGATTTACACCAATGAGAGACGAATGTCAATCCTTTTGACAGGGTATATGAGAGGTTCAGAAAGTCCATACCAAAAAGGCATGAATAATAATGAAAGA
>DVNP01000175.1 GCA_018714285.1 Candidatus Caccomorpha excrementavium
TAACGGAAGCGGTCTTGCGGGTCTGGAAAACGAAGCGCTTGCGGAAGCGCTGTTCGGGGAAGGCAATTATCTTCTCGGACATTCGCTCACGGATGCGCAGCTGAGAATTGAGGACGGCGCTCTGCGGCTGATTGGCGATACGGGTTTAGAAAGCTCGGATGATCAGCCAAGAAACAACCGGACGCAGCTGCTACTGGCAAGCGATGAGAGAATTTCAGAGCAGGGCGTTGTAATTGAGTGTGATTACCGGCTGAACGAGGGTTCCGCGAATGCCTTTACCTTTGCCAGCCAGCCGGTTACGGAAACCCTGTCCGCGATTGAAAGCAATATCTGGATCGCGGGAATCTGGTCCAACGCGAAGTCCCGGACCGCGCTGCGTACCGGAGGGGCTTACAATACGGACTGGGTATCCATGGTAGAGAGCAGCGATGTGGAGTCCTGCGGAGAAATCGGCGTGAATTATAAACTTCGTCTTGAGGTTTCCCCGGAAGACGGTCTGGCGCTGTATGCCAGACGGGAGGGAGATACGGAATACACCCGTCTTGGAACCTGGACGGATGAGTTTAAGGAAGCCTATAGTAATTGCCTGGACGATAATGTAAGGCTGATTCTTCAGTGCGACTGCGACGTGACCATTGACAACCTTGCGGTCTATCCTATGAGCGTGGCTTCAGAACCCTATGTGGAGCAGGCCGGAGTAAAGGTCAACGGGGAAGACAGAATGCTTGCAGTGGGCGAGATGGATTTAAGTACCCTGACGGACGGCGAATTCCTCTTTGCCGTAGTGGACGGAAGCGTTACCGTGAATTCCGTTGTGGACATTACTTCCGATACGAAGGTCATTGATATCTATACCCTGACGGTAGATACCCTGGACGGCGCAGCCTTAAGGACAACGGGAACGCCTGCTTTGCGCTGGATGTCAACAATCAGTACGGCAGAGTATGACGCCCTGATGGCAGCCGTGGAAAATGGAGTCATCAAAGATTTTGAAATTGGTACGCTCATTATAAAATGGGAAGATCTGGGACGTTCCGGAGTGCTGGATATGGATCAGATAGAGAACGGCGCCGCGGCGCAGGTATTTGACGGTGAATGGATCGAGTCGGACGCTTACAAAGGCAGATATCTTTATGCGGGAGTGAGTGAGGACATCAGTGAGGAGAACTATAATGTCAGGTACTGCGGCGTCGGTTACGGAACGGTCACTCTGAATAATAACCGGAAATTGAACGTATACGGCGGCTTTGACCGCTATGTACACGCCAGAAGCGCTTCCCAGGTAGCGTCAACCGCCTGGCTGGATGAAAACAGCGGGCTGTCACAGGAGCAGCGGCGAGCCATCAGGTCCTGCGCGCAGGCCTATGCGGGAGCAAAATCCGTGGACGGCATGATCCGAACGCTGCCTCTGGTAGAGAACGGAAAGAGCAACTATGAGATTGTGATAGCCAAGGACGCCGACGCGAAGGACAGCGAGGCAGCTTCCCAGCTTCGCACCGCATTAGGCAGCCTGACAGGCGTCTCCTTTACAATAAACACGGATACCAGATACAATGAGGACACCTGTCAGATTCTGGTAGGAAATACCAGGTTCGCAGAGTCAGAGGAAGCCCTGAGCAATCTGAAGAGGAATCAGAGCTGTATCCGGGTAGTGGGAAACAAGATTGTTATTAACAGCTTTACAGGCGAAATGCTTCAGGAAGCAATCCGTGAATGGAAGAATATGCTTCAGGAATATGTAGTACAGGAAGAGGACGGCACGAAATCCCTGGTAGCCGAAGGAAAGGAAGAGGTGCGCATGACGAATGAGAACGTTCTGTTAGATCTTCCCGAATTCAGGGGAGGTACTTACGTTGATATCTACGAGAACGGCAGCAACAATATGCAGCTTGTCTACCGCAGGGTGGATTCCGCCCGCATTGACGGATACCTTGATTCTCTGGCTGACGCCGGATTCGAGGTGAAAGAGGACAATACCGTCGGAGCGAACCGGTTTGTCACCTGCGTGGGCGAGGCAGGACTGGTGCACCTGAGCTACTTTAACTACAATACCTCTTTAAGCATTATCACAGATACTCTTAAGGAGACCGTCTACAAAGAGACGGAGACGGAGTACGAGAAGATTACCGATACGACACTGGCAGTCATGTCTCTGGACTATTCTCACAGAACCGAAACGGACGGTAATGGAGAGAGCTATGTGATTACCCTGGAGGATGGCAGATATATTATTATTGACGGCGGCTATACGCAGGACGCTGAAGGACTGTATCAGTTTCTGTCAGACAACAATAAGCGGACAGACGGGAACATTGTGATTGCCGCATGGTTCCTGTCCCATTCTCACGCGGACCATTACGGCTGCTTTGGCCAGTTTGCTTCCGCTCATGGTTCGGAGGTGACAGTGGAGTATCTTGTGGCAAGCACCGGCATCAGTTCTCTGTACAGCAATGGGTATGACAGCTATCTGCCGGATAATCTGCCGGGAATCGCTGCTGATGTCTATCAGTGCAAGATAATCCGGCCTCATACCGGTCAGACTCTGACCTTCTGCAACACACAGTTCCAGATGCTGTATACGCCGGAGGATTATGCCGTGCGCTTTGGCTACGGTACGATTACCAGCGAAAATAATGCGTCCCTCGTATTTAAGATGACGGCAGACGGACAGACGGTGCTTTTCACCAATGATGCCGAGAAGGCTGTGTCGGAGCTGCTGTGCGATACCTACGGAGAGGAATTAAAGAGCGACATCTTTCAGATGAATCATCACGGCGTGGGCGGATGTACGGAGCGTCTGTGCAGATATGCGGATCCGGATTATTCCCTTTGGACCACAAACCAGATTTCTTTTGACCTGCGTGTATCCCGGGAAATCGGCGGGATTGACCAGTATGAGAGTAATTTGTATATGATAGAGAACCTTGGCAGAGAAAACTGTTTTATTGCGGACGGAGACGTGGAAATAATCTCTTTCCCGCTGGAGAATAAGGAGACTGATATCACTTATTATACAGTGCAGTAGCAGGAAAAGGGTCTGCAGAAAGGAATATTATGAAAAAGAAACGGAATATCATCATAGTCATATCCATTGTTCTGGTGCTCTGTATTGGCGCGGGCATCGGTATCGGAGCCTGGATTCTGACCCGGGATAACGGGACGGTCGCCGAGGCGGGACTGGAACCGCTGGATTCTGATCCGGGAAACGTAGCATATGACGACTGGACAGCCAGATACTGAGCTTGAAAAGGGGTTGCTTTGCCTGCCGGCAAAAGGCCGGCGGCTTCTTTCAATAAAAAACACACAAGAAAAGGAGAGAGGTACTATGAAGAAAAAGCTGCTGAAGAAGATGGTTGCAGTGCTGCTTGCGGGGACGATGGTCATGGGACTTGCAGGATGCGGCGGAGATGATACGCAGGACACTCAGGGCACTCAGGCATCGGTCAATACGGAGGCCGGGCAGACGGAAGGTTCCGGAGGCGGAACCGGTGAAACGGCAGAGGGCGGGACAATAAGCTATCCCATGGATACGGATACAGAGCTGTCCTACTGGTGCGGCCAGTTTATCGATTTGGCCGAGGATGTGGACAGCTGGCAGGATTCCCCCTTCCATTCCGGACTTGTGGACAAGACGGGTGTGACGATTGACTGGAGATGGGCGACAGTCGGTTCCGATGTAGGTCAGTCCTATCAGCTTCTGTGGGTTGACAGGGAGCTTCCCAATATGGTTCTGTACCAGATTAGCAGCAACGAGGCGCGCACTCTGCTGGATGACGGCCTGATTTGGGATTTGACGGAGTATCTTCCCAAATATGCTCCCAACTACTGGGCATGGCTGAACGATCCGGCAAACGAGGCAGAGAGAAGAGAGGCCATGCTGGATGACGGTACCTTCTACAGTGTAGCTTCTGCAAAAGAGGGTCTGTACGGTCAGGTATATATGGGACCTATTATCCGTCAGGACTGGCTGGACGAATGTAACCTGGAGATGCCGGTTACCCTGGAGGACTGGGAGAATGTTCTGACAGCGTTTAAGGAAAACTACAACGCGAACCTGAGCTTTTTCACCGCGATTATGCGCGCAACCGGCGGCATTGCTTCCGGAACCGGCGCATACGGATTCGCCAATACGGCGGATTTCAGAGTGGATAATGACGGCAACATAGTGATTCCTCAGATTATGCCGGAATACAAAGAGATGATGGAGGTTCTGGCCAGATGGTGGGAGAACGGACTGATTGATATGGACGCATTGTCCAATAACGCGGATGCCGTAAGACAGAAGGCGTTATCCGGAAGCGCGGGTATTGTCTTTGCGGAGGCGGGAACCTGCGAGCAGATTATCAATGACGCGGCAGCGGAAGGCAACGGAGCTAACTGGGTCGGAGTATCATTCCCGAGAACCGCGCCGGGAGATCCTACTACCATGATTGGTATTACGGCAACCAGACTGACCGGATACCATACGGTAATCACCACGCAGACCTCAGAAGAGGATCTGATTACCGCCCTGCGCTGGCTGGATTACGGCTGGACTAAGGAGGGCCAGATGTACTGGAACTTTGGTGAGGAGGGTGTGAGCTATACTCTGGATGAAGAAGGACATCCTCAGTGGACCGAGCTGGTTACGGGAGATCCTCTGGGAGTCGGACAGGGCAGAAGAAAATACTGCGGCGTAACGGCAAGCGCCTCCGTGCTTCAGCTGACCGCATATGGAGAAGCGAATAACAGTGAGGTTGTAGACAATATTATTAAGTGCTGGATGGACAATACGGAATCAAACGAGCATATGCTGCCCAAGCTGGAGCTCAGCGACGAGGATCATGACCGTTATGTGGAATTATGGAGTCCGATTTCTACCTATATCAGTGAGGAGAGCCTGAAGATGATGATCGGTGAGACGCCGGTTTCCAACGTGGATGCCTTTGTGGACGAGCTGTATAATTTAGGCCTGCAGGAGGTTCTGGATATTCAGCAGAAGTATTATGACGAGTTTCTGCTGAAATGATAGTGTTATGAATGTGGTACAGGGGCCGTTCCCGGCCCCTGTACGGTTCAGTTAGGAGTACATATGAATGGTAAGAATAAGAGGCGACAGGAAGTTCCTGTGAAGAGAAGAACGGCGGCAATCCGTTCTCAGAGCCTGGGACATCGTCTGGCTCTGGATTTTAGGAAGAATAAGCTGAAGTACCTGATGGTGATTCCTATTTTGATTCTGCTGTTTTTGTTTTGCTACCGGCCCATGTATGGAATTCTCATCGCCTTTAAACGGTACCGGCCTGCTTTGGGGGTCTGGGACAGCCCGTGGGTGGGATTCAGATATTTCAGACAGTTTTTCCGGGATCCCTATTGCTGGCGCTTGTTCCGGAATACCTTAACTATCAGCGGGCTGAATCTGATATTCGGGTTTCCTGCCCCTATTATCCTTGCCCTGCTGCTGAACGAGGTTCGCTCGAAACGGTTTAAGAAGGCCGTGCAGACTGTTTCCTATATGCCTCACTTTATTTCCACGGTAGTGGTATGCGGTATGATTACCACCTTCTGCGCCAGCGACGGACTGTTCAACAACATCATCGAAATGTTTGGCGGAACCAGGTCCAATCTGCTGCAGAACAAGAATCTGTTCTATCCCATTTATATCATTTCTGATATATGGAAGGGAATAGGCTGGGATTCCATCATTTATCTGGCGGCTCTGTCCGGTATCGACCAGGAGCAGTATGAGGCGGCGAAAATAGACGGCGCCAGCCGGCTGCAGCAGATGTTCTACATTACGCTGCCGGGCCTCATGCCCACGGTGTCCATGCTGTTGATTTTAAGAATCGGAAGTCTTTTAAGTGTGGGCTACGAGAAGATTATCCTGCTGTATCAGCCCACCACCTATGAGGTGGCGGATGTTATCTCCTCTTATGTATACCGGAGAGGCCTGATGGACGGAGAGTTCAGCTACGGCACGGCGGTGGGTCTGTTCAATTCCATCGTGAGCATTATCCTGCTGCTGTTAGCCAATAAGGCAAGCAAAAAATTGGGGCAGAGCGGTTTGTTTTAAGGAACCGGCGGGAAGGTCCGGAATAGGAGTAGTATGAAAGCGATAGCAAAAAAGAAAAAGAAAAGAAGTATGCAGGATTGGATATTGGACGGCATCATCTATATGGTGCTTGTGATCATCCTGCTGGTGTGCCTGTATCCCATCTGGTATGTCATCGTCTGTTCCTTTTCAAACAGCTCGGATGTGATTCAGCATACGGGATTGTATCTTTGGCCGGACAGCTTTAACCTGGAGGCCTACGGGAGAGTATTTCAGAACAGGATGGTGCAGAGAGGCTTTCGGAATACCCTTTTGATCCTTCTCTGTTCCCTGCCCCTCAGTCTGGTACTGACTCTGTTCTGCGGTTATTTTATGGCCTGTAAGAATATGATGTTTAAGAAGCCTATTGTATTTCTCATGCTGTTCACCATGTATTTCGGCGGCGGTATGATTCCCGGCTATATCAATATGATGGAGCTGAATCTATTGGACAGCATGTGGTCCCTGGTACTGCCAAGCGCCATCAGTATTTATAATTCTATCATCTGTAAAACAGCGATTGAGGCCATACCGGAGAGTCTGTCCGAGTCTGCCTATATCGACGGCGCCAACGATTTTCAGATCCTGATTAGAATTATTACGCCGCTGATAAAGCCTACGCTGGCGGTGCTGTTATTGTATTATCTGGTAGGACAGTGGAACTCCTGGTTCGCGGCGTCTATCTATATCAAAACGGAGGAAAAGCTTCCGCTGCAGAATATACTGCGTTATATCCTGATGGAGAACAGCACGACGGAGCTTGGCGAGGAGTACAATGAATATGCTGCTACAATTAAATACGCTATTATCGTAGTGGCCAGTTTTCCGATCATGTGCGTCTATCCCTTCCTGCAGAAATATTTCACGAAGGGCGTTATGATTGGAGCAGTAAAAGGCTGATATTCATCGGATGGGAGGTGCCTGCGTGTTAAAAAACGGTCGTGAAGCCCCTCTGGATCTGGAGCTTTTTCAACATCCTCCGAAGGAGTACCGCGGCGCGCCCTTCTGGGCGTGGAACTGCCGGATTGATAAGGGCCGTCTGGACAGACAGATCAGCTGTTTTAAGAAAATGGGCTTCGGCGGGTATCACATCCACCCGCGGCAGGGGCTTGCCACAAAATATCTGGGAGCGGAGTATATGGAGGCCCTTTCCTTCTGTATCGAAAACGGGAAGGAAAAGGACATGTATTCTTATCTCTATGACGAGGACAGATGGCCATCTGGATACGCGGGCGGACTTGTGACAAAGGAGCCGGGATTCAGACAGCGGGTCTTGATTGTCACGAAGGATACAAGGTTTCTTGCGGATATTGAACAAGACGCGGACAAAGCCTTCGCCTGGGGGCTTCCTTATCTGGTGGGCTGTTATGACATTGCCTTTGATGAAGAAGGCTTTTTAAAGGAGTATAGAAGAATCGAGGTCTCGGACAAGGCGGAGCATGAAACCTATTACGCGTATTCCAGGACGGATGCGCCGGCTGGCCGGTATAACTTTCAGACCTATGTGGATATTATGCAGCCGGCGGCAATCAGACGGTTCATAGAGCTGACCCATGAGCGCCTGTACGCGGCCTTCGGACGGGAGTATGGAACATGGATTCCATCGATTTTTACCGACGAGCCCCGGCATGAAACCCTGGAGCAGCTCTCGGAGACGAATCCGGAGCGGGGCGCGCTGTATTACTGGACCTATACGTTTGATTCGTCCTTTCAGGAAAAATACGGCTACAGCCTCATCGAGCATCTTCCCTGCCTTATCTGGGATACGCCGCAAAAAGACCGATGTTATGTGCGGTATCATTACTTCAATCACGCGGAGGATCTGTTCGAACAGGCTTTTTTCGGGCAGATTCGTCAGGTGACCAAGAAGCAGAAGCTGGCCTTTACCGGGCATCTGATGAATGAACATGAGCTTCTGGGACAAATCAGAAGAACCGGAGACGCGATGCGCCTGTATCCTTATTTTGATATTCCGGGGATTGATGTTCTATTCGACAGAGTAGAATTGACAACGGCAAAGCAGGCTCAGTCCATTGTGCGGCAGTACGGGAAGAAGGGCATGCTCTCCGAGCTGTATGGAGTGACCGGCTGGGACTTTGACTTCAAATGCCTGAAAATGCAGGGAGACTGGCAGGCGGCGCTGGGAGTGACCCTGCGGGTGCCGCATCTGGCCATGATGTCCATGGAGGGCAGAGCCAAGCGGGATTATCCGGCGTCGTTCCTGTATCAGTCTCCCTGGTATGAGGAATGGAAGACGGTGGAGGATCATTTTGCCAGGCTCAATACGGTGCTTTCCCGGGGCAGGCCGCTGGTCAATGTAGCGGT
>DVNP01000176.1 GCA_018714285.1 Candidatus Caccomorpha excrementavium
CCACAGGGGTATTCCTTGTCAAGAGGGCTTCTTACGCCGTCTCCCGGACAATATCAGTTCATAGTAGCAAATCTCTCCACGGCTTTCGTAAAATTCGCAATGGTCTGATCCGCGTCGCCATGTTCGATTCCGTCCCGGACACAGTGCCTGATATGCCCCTCCAGCACCACCTGTCCTGCCCGGTGAAGAGCGGACTTCGCCGCGTTGATCTGCGCCAGAATATCCTCGCACGGAACATCCTCGTCAACCATGCGGTCAATGGCCTGTACCTGACCGATAATTTTTTTCAGGCGTCTGTGCAGATTATCGGCATCCATACATTGTTTCATCTAATACACCTCCATTATACCTTAAGGGGTACAAGTATATTATCTTCCGGGCGCGCGGGTTTGTCAAGCCGGTATGCCGATGAGATGCGCATCGCAGCATATCGCGGTTAAATTTGACGAACGTCCCCCTCTGCGCTATAATAGTAAGAACGCTGATAAGAAAAGGAAGGCATTGAAATGTATGATAAATTAACACAGAATGACATCAAAAAACTGGAGGAAGAAATCGAATACCGCAAGCTCATTGTCCGCAAAGAGGCGATAGAAGCGGTCAAGGAAGCCCGGGCGCAGGGAGATTTAAGCGAGAACTTTGAATATTATGCGGCCAAGCGGGATAAAAACAAGAACGAAAGCCGGATTCGATACCTGGAGCGTATGATTAAGACGGCCACTATCATCCCAGACACCTCCGGGGAGGATGAGGTCGGACTGAATAACACGGTTCAGGTCTATTTTGAAGACGACGACGAGACACAGACCTATAAGATCGTGACTACCGTCCGAGAGAATACGCTCAAAGGACGGATCAGCAACGTATCCCCTCTCGGAAAAGCGCTTCTCGGACATAAAAAGGGCGACAGGGTCTATGTGCAGACTGCGGCCGGAGCAGGCTATTATGTTGTGATCCAGTCCATAGAGAATACAACGGACGACGGCACGGATCCCATCCGGAGCTTTTAAGGAGCCTGTAAAGCGGCCAGCATCTGCCCGTCCGCAAAGATGCGGCAATTGCAGCATTCACCCGTCATCCGCCATAATGCAAAATGAACTCCTCGGCGCCTTCCGGAAGGCGCCGCTGGATTCAATAGCCCCGGATTCCTTCGAGAGACTCGTCCCTTTCTACCCATTCCTTCTGAACGTCAATGACCCGGTAACTGTCTGCGTCATCCCGGATGTATACGGTCGCAATTCCCGCGTTAATGATCGTCCGCTTGCACATGGAACAGCTGCTGGCATTTTTGACATAGGTTCTGGACGGCATCTCGAATCCGACTAAGAACAGGGCTGCCCCAAGCATCTTCTCCCGCGGCGCGCTGATAATCGCATTCATTTCCGCATGAACGCTGCGGCACAGTTCATACCGTTCCCCCCTGGGAACCGCGAGCTTTTCCCGGATACAATAATGAATATCCGTACAGTTGACTCTCCCTCTCGGCGCTCCGACATATCCGGTCGATATAATCTCATCATTCTTCACAATCACGGCCCCATAGATCCGGCGGATACAGGTGCTTCGCTGGGAAACGGTCTCTGCGATATCCAGATAATAATTGATTTTATCTCTGCGTTCCATAGGAAACCTCCGTTCTTTTTTTGAACATTATACCTGTCCTGCAGCATGTTTTCAAGGGAATTCTTCCTGGCAGGAAATGCTTTCAGGAAAGGAATCATAATTCCCGGCATTTTTTTATTTTCCTCTTTACGTTATGACTTCATAGTGTTAAAATATTACTGTAAGAAATTTTTCCAGCCGGGCCTGAAATGGCTCGAGAAATGGTATGATATAAGGAGATGCAGCCATATGAGCAAGAATATCAGAACTCCCGCAGTTAATTTTTTATTTGACGCTATATTAAGTTTAAAAGACCGTGAGGAATGTTATACTTTTTTTGAGGATATCTGCACCGTGAACGAACTTCTCTCCCTTTCTCAGCGCTTCGAAGTCGCAAGCATGCTTCGCGCCCATCGAACCTACCTTGAGATCGCGGAGAAGACCGGCGCTTCAACTGCAACGATCAGCCGGGTTAATCGTTCCCTGAATTACGGCAATGACGGATATGATATGGTATTCTCAAGAATTGGTGGATTCCCGTCTGAGGACGGAAATGACTCCGGATCGAACTCCGGAGAAGAGACATAAAGAGACATAAGCGCTTTCATCAGGGCGGCCTGCCGCCCTGATTCGTATCATCGAATCACAGAACGATGTTCGCGACTCTATTTTGTTACCCCTGCTTTGACGTATCTTCTGCCCTTGCAGACTTTTTCTTTTCCTGGCCCTGTTCCTGTCTGCCTCCAAGCAGATCCCCGTCAATAATAGATTCAATCATCTGCTTCTTCATATAGACATCGAAGCTGAGCATACAGATAAACGCGAACTTTCTCAGATACTCCCTCTCTTCTTCATTGCTTACATTAGGGAATGTCTTCTTCGCGCACTCGAACTTGCGGATCACATCCTTGCCCAGATTGCCCGCCTGCTCCTTCTCCATATCGAATATCTCCCGGTATATCCCTTCCAGATCAATATCTTCACCCCTGTTATTAAAAAACAGCTCGGAAAGCGGTTCCAGGATACACTTAATATCATTAATGGATATAATATTCTTCAAGTAATATATGAAAATCAAAAGGATCATATGATCCCTGGAATACTTCTTCTTCTCCGGCGGCGGGAGCAGGTTGTTCTTTGTATAATTATTAATCATGGTCTTCGTAAGCAGCTTATCCTCCGTGTAACGCTTGGAGGATTCCAGATGCTTGTCCATGAAGGTTGTCACCTGATCCATATATAAATCAATATTCGGTATGTCGGCCGGCTTGATATAATCGATTTTCCGCAGGGCATCGATTATGATTCTCACATATCTGCTGCTTTGACTGCTCATTGTCATTCACCTCTCTTACATTATATAGTATCAAATACCAGATGTCAAAGTCTTTCTTTACGAATTTCCTTCACGAAACAGGTTGTAACCCGTTCCTGCCCATGCTATAATAAACACATGTTTGTAGAAATCATAGACAGGAGTCCGAAGTATGAGTATATATGATACACTGAATCCCGAACAGCAAAAAGCGGTGCTGCATGACGAAGGCCCTCTGTTAATTCTTGCCGGAGCCGGTTCCGGCAAGACGAGGGTTCTGACTCATCGAATTGCCTATCTGATTGACGAGCGCGGCGTGAATCCCTGGAATATCCTGGCGATTACATTTACCAATAAGGCTGCCAGAGAGATGCGGGAGCGGGTGGACAATCTTGTGGGATATGGTTCGGAGAATATCTGGGTCAGTACGTTCCACTCCACCTGTGTCAGAATCCTTCGCCGCTTTATCGAATCGCTTGGCTATGACCGGAACTTTACCATTTATGACGCGGAGGATCAGAAGACCCTGATCCGCGAAGTCTGTAAATATTTGAATATCGATACCAAAGATACCAAAGAACGTTCCTTCTTGTCTGCCATTTCTTCCGCCAAGGACGAGCTGATCGGCCCGGAAGAATATATGGCGCGGGCAGCGGGAGATTATGGCAGAGAACGCTGCGCCAGGATCTATCAGGAATACCAGAAGCGTCTTAAGGCAAATAATGCCC
>DVNP01000177.1 GCA_018714285.1 Candidatus Caccomorpha excrementavium
GATGAGATTCAGAAGAAGGTTGCCCACGCAGGACTTGAGGTTCTTGAGGCCCGGATTACCTATCTGGCCTATGCTCCGGAGATTGCCGCGATTATGCTGCAGAGACAGCAGGCTTCCGCTATTATCGACGCAAGGAAGATGATCGTGGACGGAGCCGTCGGAATGGTTGAGATGGCGTTAGAACGACTGAATGAAAAACAGGTTGTCGTATTAGACGAAGAAAGGAAAGCAGCGATGGTTTCCAATCTGCTGGTTGTTCTCTGCGGGAATCACGACGCCCAGCCGGTTGTGAATTCCGGCAGCCTGTACTGAGATGCCGGAGAATCCAAAGAAGCAGATCCCGCTCAGGCTATCATCCAAGCTGTATGATGCCATCGCAGCCTGGGCCGAGGAGGATTTCCGTTCCGTCAACGGACAGATTGAATATCTGCTGACAGAATGTGTGAAGCAGAGAAGAAAGAACGGCGGATATGCGCCGAAGGATGTGAAATCATCGGAAGAGGATATTCCTTAAATCAGGCAGGCAGGGGAACTCCATATCCAGTGGAGTTCCCCTGCCTGCAATTTTCTCTCGGCGGAAGGAAGCATGGCCTGGACCAATACAATGGAATCACAGTCGTCTCTCAATACTGGAACCATGTACATAGCCGCACACCAAAGGATGCCCGCCCCCTGTCAAAGAACCTCTTTCAGCCACCGAAAGAAATGCTCCCCCAGCTCGAACAGATACGGCTGAAGAGCGGCCCGCTCTGCCTTCTTCAGTGCTTTCAGATACCGGACAAGCAGCTCTTTTTCGTCAGCGGACACCGCATTCTGAAACGCGATTGTCCGAATCTTCATATAAGTATCCTGATATTCCAGTTCTGCCGCCCGGATATCCGCATTGGACCCCGCCGGAATATCATCGGAAAAATAACCCTTCCCTGCGCGGACGGCAAACGGCTCCTCCTCCACAGTCTTGTACCGAATCAGCCGTCCTGTTTCGGGCTGAATTACGATCCGGGCAGCCGGAGCCGTATAGCGTCTGCCGTCTGACGATGCGGAATACAGCAGGAAGCAGTCAACGATCTCCCTGCCATGCCGATCAACGACCGGATGAGAGATGCTGACGCCGTCCGGCACATATTCCTCGATTCCCTCAAGAAAAAGCGTTTTCCATAATTGATCATAGGTTAACCTCGTTTCCATACTATCTCCTACCTGATAATCGATGTCACATTCATCTGCCGTCCGGATAACGCGTTCTCAATCTGGGCAGCCGTATAATATCTGGAAGAATCCGTTCCACCCGTCCCGGAATCACAGACATAGAACCCCAGCACATTGCCGTGCCGATCCTTCTTAACACTGGTAACCGTAACGGCATGCAGGTCTCTGTAATTGCTCCAGCCGTAATACAGCATTCCGGCATATACGGAAATGATAACGCCGCGCCCCTCGCAGACAGCATCCGAAAGATTCCGGATCGTCGCATCTTTCAGCTCGCTTTGAATTCCGAAATGCCTTAAAATCTGCTGCCGCCCCTTTGCCGAAGTCCCCCCGTTGTTCTCCGGAAAGGAATTTGTTGTACATAATTTCCCCGTTCCAAATCCTGCCGGGGTTGACGAAGCGTATCGGACCACTTCACCCTCGGTCGCCGGATATCCCGCCAGCCTCAGAATATTCACACACGAAACCAGGCCGCAGGTTCCAAGATATCCGTTCTCCTTTCCCTGCCTGGAATCCAGCTTCCTCCCGGTCTCTTCCGGTGTATTAAATACCCTGCTGCCGTCCGGATTCGTTATCCAGGTCTGTTTTGTTACGGGAAGCTCATACATATGCCCCCGGGATTCCGGTCCCGGCGCAGCTCCTTCCGTTCGCTGATTCGCCGCGCCGCCATCCGGATGCCCGCCCGGCGCAGCGCCTGTTCCAATCACAGCGCCCGTTCCTGCCGCAGTTCCTGTTCCGGTCGCAGCGCCTGTTCCAGTCGCGGGAAGCTGCGCGGTGACAGCGGCAGACCTGCCGAGTAATTCCGCGTACTGCGTCAGAATATAGGAACTCTTCCGAATCAGATTAATATAATCCTGACGAAGCGATTCCATCTCCTTCTTATAAGCCGAGACCTCACACAGAAAATCAGAATAGATTCTCTCCGCCGGCAGTGATGCGGCGGATATTTCCGCCAGCTTTTCTTTCGTACCTTGAATCTGAATCTCATAATCGGATATCACAGAATCAATCTGCGCAATGGTTCTGTTTAACGCGGCGTTGAATTCCAGTATTTTAGATATCTCCGCCCTGATCTGCTCTGCCATAGTTTCCCTTCACTGCTTTGTTATATTTTTTTCTGATTCCTTTAAAAGTCTGGCATACTCAATCAACGTCTCCATAACAATCTTAAGATCCGGAACCGCGCGCCCCAATTTTTCCTGCGAGCTTGTCACATATCTCTGAATCACGGCGTATCCTTCATCCTGAAAGGTAGACCCGAGAGACTTAAGCTGATTGGAAAGCTCCTGATTCAGAGAGGTGATTTTTTTCAGACAATCGCTGATTTCCCGGGTCAGCTCTATCACTGATTTTGACGAAGCTTCAATTTGTCCGCTCATATCGTTTCACCTCACAATAACGTGCGCGCCTGCTTCAGCGGCCCGGCGGCCTTTCTGAGCGTCTCCGCGCATTCTTCAAGCGCGGGAAGTCCGGCCAGCAGATCGTCGGCCAGCCATTCGGTTCTCTCCAGCGCTTTTTTTGATACCCTGTCCTTCATGCCGGGCGCGCAAGCTGATAAGCGGTTCTTCAGTCCGGCACAGACCGTCCGCATTTCCATGCAGTAGTCTTCCAGCTGCCCCGCGAATTTCTCCATTTCATCGGGATCCCTGATTATCATTTCCCCGCTCATACCAATTCCTCCTTTATCCGATTAAATATGGTCTAAATACATGCGCTGTGCTTCCGCCGTCATAGTATACCGCCGAGAGATTGTCCAAATCCGCAATATAACGGACCCGTTCCAGATAATCGCTCCAATCGTCTCTGCTCATGGCAAGGGCGATTTTGTGTTCGAAGGATTCCGGCTTAACAAAGCGCGACTGTCTCAGCAGTTTGACGGAGGAATAGGTTACCAGCGTGTG
>DVNP01000178.1 GCA_018714285.1 Candidatus Caccomorpha excrementavium
GAAGCGGACGCTATAACGGAACCATGCGCTTTGGAGAAAACAGGATGCATATCCTGTTAGTGGGAGCAGATTTTTTGGAAAATGAAAAGGCCGGATTCGGGCTGTATATTATTAACGGAAAGGGCGCCGGACAATACCGCAGAATTGTATCCAACACCAAAGATACCCTGACCATTGATTTACCGTTTCTGGTAGATCCGGACGAGCAGTCCGTTGTATCCATTGTGGAGATTCGGAATCATATGTTCTTTTATGACAACACGATCCGCAATTCCGGCGCGGTACAGTTTTACGGCATGCAGACGGACAGCGTAATTGACAAAACAACGATTGCAGGCTCTTTTGGAATCTGGGGTTCCGGACGTTTTGTATACGGAGTCTACCAGCCAAATTGGTATAATTCGATTATCAATAATACGATTACCGACGGAGTCTATTTCTGGCAGTACGGATATGATGCGCAGTCCGGAAGCTCTCAGATTAAAATCAGCGCGCGCGGCGGCATAGCAGGCACGAATGTTGCTTCTCTGGTCAGAGGGAATTCCCTGTATGATAATTCCTGTATCCATATTGACACTGGAGGTGACACCGATGCCCTTCAGGATCTGATTGTCGAAGGAAACCGGATTCAGGATTCCGGAAATGGCATCATTCTCGGCGTCGGAAGCCATACGGCAGAGAATGTGGTTCTTTCCCGTAACGAATGTACGGATGTAGCCCGGCCTCTTACCGGAAGCGCTGCATGGCGGGAAGCCGAAAAGGAAGGCCGGATTCTTCTTCTGGATTCCTGATTCGTACTTATGCAGAACGGGCGGCATATGCCGCCCGTTCTAATTTTATTTTATTCTATATCCAGAATCAACAATCTGTCCTCTCCGGCATTGTGAATGAGATCAGCTGCCTCTCCGTCTCTCCAATACCATTCTTGTTCTACATCATTGAATTGTGTCCGGCTGATAAGAACTCCTTCCATGGAGGTCTGCGTCGTCTGGAATACAATTCCCCGCTCGGATCCGGTAATTTTATTGTCATCCACGATCAGATCCAACAGCGAAGATTCATCCGACCCCGAATCCAGTTTAATACAGGTATTCTCTGATAAATCATTCCGTCTTACCAAGGTTCCCATATTCATCCCGTTTTCCCTGCCAACGCCGCGCACTTCAATATAAGACAGTCCGGAATGCGCGTCATAACCGTAATACCAGAAGAAATTCCCGTCATGAATTTTGTTGTTAATCAGGGAATTATACCAGTTCGGCTGATAGGCTCCATATACATACCTTCCGTAGCTTCCAAGACCGCCGCACCGCTCAAGCTCCAGCCCGTCTACGACACTGTTCGTCTGCATACCGTAGAACTGGAAATCTCCACCGTTATAGACATAATTATCTACAAAATACATGGTATCGCGAAGCTCCACAACTGCTGCAAAGGTATTTTCATCCGGCTCCACATAAAACTCGGATTCCAGAGTTATAGTATCCTTTGTATTGGAGACAATTCTCCTAAACTGTCCCGCACCCTTTCCGTCCAGTAAAAACAGCGCGTAGGTTCCCTTTCGCTCATCCTCCTCATAATCCGCGCCGGGAAGCGTATAGGTGCAGCTGCCGCTTTTGACAATCGTTCCGTTATAGCCGCCTGCACCGCCGTCCGTCGTAAATACTTCACGATTGTTATTCATACAGTTTTCGATTGTATTTTCGGCAATGTAGATATTCTGTCCGGACAGTCCGACCATACAGTTGTTAAAATGGTTATCTTCGACAATTCCGCAGCTGAAGTTTCCGAGAGGAGCCCAGTTGCACAGATTTGTCTGAATGGTATTGCCGCTGATCACGGAATAGGTTTTCTTTCCTTCTGCTATCGGCCGTCCCGAGCATATGAATTCATTGCCGGTTATCTGTATATTTTCTCCGCCTATCCTTAAGATATCGGAAGAATATTCGTTGCACACCTCATCTACCATTTTGGCATACAGTTCGCTGTTCCAGCTTAAGGTAACGGTTCCACCCAGAGAATTAAAGTAAAAACGGCAGTTTTTGATATAAATATTCTCCGCCTTTACGTCCTCCTCCGTTACTGCTCCCGGACCTTTAATCAGGCTTTCAAAATCATCCGCCGCCTGCTTTTTATCCTCTACGCCCGCTTTTATAAACGTTCCGATACGGGAACCGGCAAATGTAATGTCTTCCACCGCAAAATGGGTGCTTCCCTTCAGGATTGCCGAAGGCAGACTGCCATAATCCCAGTTAAACGGAGTAAAGAAAATCTGGGTTTCCACTGCGGAATCGCCGCGGATTACCGTCCGCTTCGGGATTGTGAAGCCCTCGTCCAGAAAATATCTTCCGGCAGGGAAATAGACCACTCCGCCGCCGTTTTTCTTCGCCGCATTTACCGCGTCAAGAACCGCATCCGTATCATTTGCCTTCCCGTCTCCGACGGCTCCGAAATCACATACGTTAAACACATCGTCCGGCCAGCTTTCTCTCGGGGAAGCCCCGATTCGTATGGACACCGGTTCACAGAAGGCGGTATGATCGCCGTAGCCGTTATACAGGAAGACATCGTAATCCCCGTACTTCATATCCTCCGGAATCCGGACGCCGGCCGAATAAAGATTGCCGGTCAGCCCGGTCAGCCTCGTTAACGTACCGTCTTCGGCTCTCAGAATGACCATGGGCTCGGAAGGAGCCCCGTCAGGAAGAAGGTTCGAGCCGAACAGCCGGAGAGTTCCTCCCGGTGTCGCAGTCTTTCCTTCATCTCCCTGTGCCCATTCCACAACAGGCGCGTTGAGATAATAATCCAGCGTATCACCGGAAGAAAGAGTAATGCGGACTGCGTAGATTCCTTCCTCCAAATCCCCGGGAAGCACGAACTTAAACGAATCCTCCCTGCTCTGAAGGATTTCGGCCGTTACCGCGTATTCGGAAGTATAAGAGGCTTCGGATGCTTCACCGGCCGTCTGCATGGTATGCATGGCCCCGGCTTCGGGATGCAGAACATATGCCGGCTCCTCTCCCGGTTCATCCTCAAGACGGCTGATTCCAACCGATACAATCTCATCCAGTCCCGCGCCCTTCACATATGCCGTATCCCCCGGCAGATGCCAGGTGTTTCCGACATAATACAGTCCCTGTTCCTTTCCGTCGGAGGTCAGCCAGTCTGATGATTCCTCTTCCTCTTCAATCACAATCGGAGGCTCCTCAATAACTTCTTCTGTCTCCTCCGTGCCGGCAAGCTGTGTGATTCGGATATTATCCAGATATACGGACGTATTTTCCGTATAGATTCCGGATCCGCCCTTTTCATTCTGTACGCCCTCCGTATCCGTGTAAGTAATAACTTCTTCATTGTCCCAGTATATGGTGATCGTCTGATCCGAGGTATCAATCCGAAGCGTATGCGTCTGCTGATCCGTAAGATACGGTTCCACTGTGACGGTTTCCAGCGTTTTCGTGCCGTATGCCTGACCGGCTCCTGTCGCATAGGCTTTTACAAGACTAACCTTATCTCCGCCCTCCAGGGAAGCTGCATAGTAGAAGTCTCCGTACATGGTACTCTGCTTTGCTCTGGAAAAGAGCCGGAAGATATTGGATGCGTCCGGATTACAGTTCTCTCCAAAGCGGATCTCCGTCTGTACGGAATAATCCTCCCAGAAGCTTTCTCCGAAATATACGCTTCCGTTAATCAGGTTTCTGAACCATTTTGTCCCCGTACTGCCATCCATATTGGTACCGGCCACCAGATCGGATTCCCTGTTCAGACCGGAATACAACGCCTGTGTGACCGTCGGGGATCCCTTTGAGGAGCTGTCCTCTCCCTCGAAAGTTTCCAGGAACAGGGTGTCGTTCGTAACCGGATCAGACAGCCCTTCCTCGCGTCCGGTATCAGCCGCTTCGGACACCTGCTGTTCTGTATCTCCGGAGGGAGAGGAGGTGTCATTCTCCTCCCCGTCCGAACATCCGGCAGCCACGCTCAGAAGCAGAATAAGGAAACTGATTCCAAGCTTCTTATAGATTCCATAGAATCGATGCCTGCTTTTTCTCATAAGCTTCTCCATTCCCGCATTGCTTGTATATTTGGTATCAATAATGTTCATCAATCCGGAGTATACGCGCCTCTCCGGAACTGTCAGATGCCGTAAGGCACTCCGGATTCGGTACATATAAGGGTTCTTCTGTATTGATACAGGAATTCCCGGACAGGATGAGCCCTCTGGCTGTTTTTTCCCCGATTCCCAGTACAATTCCCTTTGGTACGTCCCGGATTTCATTGTTCTCTATAACCAGATCCTGCATGGCGTCCGTCTCGCAGCCTGTATCGATAAAAATGGTCGAATTATCAAGCAGACGGTTTCTGCGTACCAGTGTGGCGACATTCATCCCCGCAAGTCCGCCTCTTGCGCTGATCTTAATCTGGGCATTTCCGGATTGCGCGTCATAACCGTACTGCCAGTAATAGATTCCGTCCGAGAGCTCATTTTCAAGGAAGGAGCAGTACCAGTTAGGCTGATATACGCCGTATACAAATCGTCCCGATCCCCAGAAGCCGATTCCCCTGGCAATTTTGGTTCCGGCAAACAGGCTGTTGGTCTGCATTCCGTAGAACTGCATGACGCCCGCATTATATACGACATTATCAGAGAAGAACATATTGTTGCGGATCTCCATGATCGAGCAGACGGTATCCGAATCCGGAGGTATCGCAAACGGCAGGTCCAGCGTAACCGTATCGGACGTATTGGAAAGAATTCTGCGGTACTGTCCCGCGCCCTTTCCCTGAATCAGAAACAATCCGAATCCGGCTTTTGAATTCTCCGGAAAGTCTGCGTCCGCAAGGACAAGCGTTCTGCCGTTCCATCCGGCTGTAACGGAACCGTTGTAACGCCCGCTTCCCAGATCCGTCGTGAAGGCCT
>DVNP01000179.1 GCA_018714285.1 Candidatus Caccomorpha excrementavium
GGCGTTGTCGGTTCCGGAGGGGGAACGGCTTTTGACGGAGGATCTGAATATCGGATACGATCTGGAAGATAATGTCTGGGAACTGATTATCAAGTATACAGGAAGTCTTAATCGGATCAGGGAGGAACTGAATATACGGATTACGCCGCTCTCAGCCGGGTATGCCGTAATTCTGATTGAAGAAGCCCTGATCGGAAGACTATCGGACTATGAGGAAATCATATTCATTGAGAAGCCGCGAAGCCTGTATTTTGAAGATGAAACGGGAAACGCGGCGTCCTGTGTTCAAGCGGTAAGAACGGCATACGGCCTTTCCGGAGAGGGAACCCTGATTGCCGTACTGGATTCCGGAATCGACTACGCGCACCCGGATTTTCGAAAGGAAGACGGGACAACCAGGATTTTAAGCCTGTGGGATCAGACAATCCGGGAGGGAAGACCGCCGGACGGCTTTACGGAGGGAACGGAATATACCGCGGAGGAAATTAACCAGGCCCTGGAGCAGACTGACAGGGTCAGGCAGCTTGCGATTGTGCCGAGTACGGATCTTTCGGGACACGGGACTCATGTAGCGGGGATCTGCGCGGGCGGCGGAAGAGGAAGAGGGGGAGAGGGAATGGGAGTTGCGCCGGAGAGCGGGCTGATTATAGTGAAGCTCGGGAATTCGGTAGGGAATTCCTTCCCGAGGACGACTCAGCTGATGACGGCCCTGGAATATGCGGTCCGCAAGAGCGCGGAGTATAACAGGCCGATAGCGGTTAATATCAGCTTCGGCAACAATTACGGTTCACATAACGGATTTTCTTTGCTTGAGAATTATATTAACGAGATGGCGGTTCTTTACCGCAGCTGCATTGTTATCGGAACCGGGAATGAAGGAAGCGCGGGGAGGCACGCATCGGGAGCGCTTGAGAATGGGCGCGAAGAGATCGTGGAGCTTGCCGTAGGAGAAGGCCAGGTGAATCTGAATCTTCAGATATGGAAGAATTATTACGACGATTTCTCCATATCTCTGATTTCGCCCTCCGGCTTCCGGGTCGGTCCGATTCCTGCCGTGCTAGGTAATCAGCAGTTTCGGATCGGCAATACGGAAATACTGCTGTATTACGGAGAGCCAATTCCGTTCAATTCCGCGCAGGAGATCTATTTTGAATTCCTGCCGGCCTTACACGGGCAGTATTCCCAATCCGGTAGCCTGTCCGCGGGAGATCCGGCGCAGGGAGTGATTGATACGGGAATATGGCAGATTATTTTGACGCCGGAGAAAATTGTAACCGGAGAATACAGGATGTGGCTGCCGGCGGGAGGCGTCGCCTCTTTCCAGACCCGGTTCGTGGAGCCGTCCGAGGAGCTTACGCTGACCGTACCGTCTACGGCGCTGCGGGCAATTTCTGTCGGTGCGTATAATGCGAATACCGAAAGTCCCGCATATTTTTCCGGACGTGGGATTACGGACGGCGGCTTTACCAAGCCGGATCTCGTTGCGCCGGGGGTTGATATTATCAGCGCCGCGCCGGGAGGAGGTTATACGGCGAGATCAGGAACCTCCATGGCGGCGCCCTTTGTTACCGGAGCCGCGGCGCTTCTGATGCAGTGGGGTATCATACAGAATCGGGATCCGTATCTGTATGGAGAGAAGGTAAAGGCATATCTGATAAAAGGGGCAAGGCCGCTCCCGGGGTATCCGGATGTACCCAATCCGGTGACGGGATACGGAGCTTTGTGCGTAGCAAACAGTATTCCGCGTTAAGAAAGCTTCAGAGTTTTTTTTGATATGCTTCAGAGATTCCTTCGGGGTTTTCTATTGTTTTTTTTTGACTTTTATGGTACGGTATAGCAGGAGCGGGAGAAACAGGATCCGGAGATGAGATGCGGTTGTTTAGAGTAAGGAGGAAATAAGATTGAAACAAAAATTATCTGATGAAGATAAGGAGCTGTTCCTAGAGGAACGCAGGGAGCTGTGTCTGCATACGAGACTGAAGCAGACGGAGGATCACAGACAGCATGGAATCACGTCGGTCTATCATCATTGCTGCGCGGTTGCCGCGGTCAGTCTGGCGCTTGCCAGAAGGTATCGGATTCCGGTCGATGCCCGTTCTCTTGTGAGGGGTGCCCTGCTGCATGATTATTTTCTGTATGACTGGCATGAAGCGCCGGGAAAGCATAAGCTGCACGGCTTCACCCATCCGAAAACCGCTCTGCGCAACGCGATGCGGGATACCGGCCTGAATGAGATTGAGAAGGATATTATTATACATCATATGTTCCCTCTTACGCCGATCCCGCCGAAGTCCAGAGAGGGAATGCTTGTATGTACGGCGGATAAGATCTGCGCGGCGAAGGAGACCATGGAAGGTCTGGCCAGGGTCATAAGCCTGCGCCGGATATTCGAATAGTCAAAAGCCGCCGGACAGCCTTATTTTACTGTGACACAGCCGGAGCGCGCCGTACAGGCAGCCGCGCTCCGGCTGTCTGCTTAATCCCTGACCGGATACAGCTGCCTGCATATCCGCTTCCCGGCAGTGGTACGGAAGATTCGTTCGTAGGCTCTCCTGCAGGCTTGTGGGGAAGCGTTATCTTCATACAGATTGACCAGAAAGTCCGCTTCTATCAGAATCTGGTAATCCATTCCGTCCACATCATGATAGGTATGATGATGCGCAATCAGGTAACAGACGCGTTCGATTACGCCGTCCGGGTATCCAAGGGCTTTCAGCATCGGTTCTGCCGCGGCAGGACCCTCCTCTTCCTGATGCTTGCCGCTGCAGTCGTTATATTTCTCTTCGCTGATCTTAATTCCGATATCGTGTACGATGGCCGCCGTCTCCAAGGTATACAGGAGAGTATCGGAAACCTCCTCAAGCGTTCCGATCAGCCGTGAGAATTCATACACCTTCAGAAAGTGCTGGATTCTTGCCGGATCCTGTCTGTAATATTCCGTCATTGCCATAATGAGCTTTGAATGCTGTTCCATATCATTCACCTTCCTGTATGATCATATTTGTATATTTCTTATCCGAAAACCTGCGTCCATTATAACATTTTGCACAGGAAAAGACAAGGCGGATTGTGTCCGG
>DVNP01000180.1 GCA_018714285.1 Candidatus Caccomorpha excrementavium
CCTTATTACAAAGCCAAATATGAACACATCATGAAACGTCGTGGTAAGAAGCGTGCCATTATTGCGGTCGCCCGGATGATCCTCACGGCTATCTACCATATGCTGTCTACTGGAGAAGCCTGGAATCCAACCGACCTTTACAAGATTGATATGCCTGAGCCTCTGAAAAACAAACAGAAGGAAAAGGCTGTCAAGCAGGCTTTGAAGCTATTAATTGCCGAGGGAGTTATAAAAGAACCCCAGCTTGCTTCTTAGCGTATCTCAATAAAATCAACCCTGTTTCAAATGGCTATTTTTCAATAGCTTGTTTCAGTGCGCCATTTTTCGGCTGCCCTCTACTTTCTTTCACACTATCTTCCTCTTTTCTTTCGATATTGTTAATTATACTTGAAATCATAGCGATTTTTTTGGGGTTTGTCAATGGGAACAGGATAGAGCTGCTTTCATTTTGATGTTCTGATTGAATTCTAATGGAATTCTCAGCCACATCCGATTATATTCTGTTATAATTTATCTGATTAACAGCAAAGGATAAGGAGGAATATGGTATGGGATGTCTTGGAAATCTGCTCTGGTTTGTGTTAGGCGGCTTCTGGATGGGGCTTGGATGGCTGCTTGCGGGAATATTGTGGTGTATTACGATTATCGGGATACCGATTGGAACACAGTGCTTTAAGCTGGCCGGCCTTGCGTTCTTTCCGTTCGGAAAGGAGGTTGAATACGGAGGCGGCGCGGGATCTTTTCTGCTTAATATTATCTGGATGATTGTCAGCGGAATTCCGCTTGCGCTGGAATCCCTGTTGATTGGACTGGTTTTCTGTGTTACAATAATCGGGATACCATTTGGATTACAGTGCTTCAAGCTGGCGAAGCTTGCCCTGATGCCGTTCGGGACGAATGTGAGAGGTTGATAGGAAAAAGGAAGGTGCACCGGAGAATGGGGCACCTTTTTTGCTGCAGGATTGCAGGCCCTGCTACAGACAGCGGCCTTACATGGAAAAACGGCGGATATGGACAGCAGGAGAAAATCGGAATGGAGGAAGAGAGGAAGGGATGGTTACCAAGGAATGGAAAAAGAATCACTGTTTACAAATCAAATGCTGAAAAAGCTGATTGTACCGCTTGTCATCGAGCAGATACTGGCGATTACGGTTGGCATGGCAGATACCGTGATGGTGTCCGTGGCAGGGGAAGCGGCGATCTCCGGTGTATCTCTGGTGGATATGATCAATAATCTGATTATTAATATTTTTGCTGCAATCGCGACAGGGGGAGCCGTTGTGTGTTCTCAGTCTATCGGAAGCAGGAAGAGAAAGGAAGCCTGTGAATCCGCCGGACAGCTTCTTATTATAACTGTACTGATCTCGGCCGGTATTATGGGAATTACCATTGTACTCAGGGAGCCGATGCTTCGGCTGTTCTTCGGAACTATAGAGGATGCTGTTATGAGCAACGCGCTAATCTATCTGCTGATTTCTGCGCTGTCTTATCCATTCCTGGCCATGTATAATTCCTGCGCGGCGCTGTTTCGTTCTATGGGCAATTCCAGAATTTCCATGCTGACATCGCTTTTGATGAATATTGTGAATATTATCGGGAATGCAATCCTGATTTTCGGATTTGATATGGGAGCCGCGGGAGCGGCGCTTGCCTCGTTAGCTTCAAGAATTCTGGCTGCTGTTATTATGTTCAGACTGGCAGAAAATCCGGCGAATACAATCTATATCCCGAAGAGAGGGCGGCTTCGGCTGAATAAAAAGCTGATTCGCAGAATTCTGCATATCGGAGTTCCGAACGGTCTGGAGAATAGTCTGTTTCAGTTGGGAAGAGTGCTGGTTGTCAGCATTATATCAGGCTTCGGCACGGTTCAGATCGCGGCCAACGCAGTTGCAAACAATCTGGACAGTATGGGCTGTATACCGGGACAGGCTATGAATCTTGCGATGATTACGGTAATCGGTCAATGCGTCGGCGCCGGCGACAGAGAGCAGGCTGTTTATTATACGAAGAAGCTGCTTAAGATTACATATCTGATTACGGCGGTGCTTAATACCGGAATTCTTCTGACACTGCCGCTTACCTTGCGTATTTATAATATATCAGAAGAAACCAGAAATCTGGCTATGCTTCTGATCTGGATTCACGACGGATGCGCGATGCTTCTCTGGCCGGCTTCCTTCACACTTCCGAACGCGCTTCGCGCAGCAAATGATGTAAAATATACAATGGGGATTTCGATTTTCTCCATGTTCGCATTCCGGATTGTGTTCAGCTATGTGATTGGGGTAGGATTCTCATATGGAGCGATCGGAGTCTGGATTGCTATGATTATGGACTGGGTATTCCGCGTGATATGCTTCGCGCTCCGGTTCAGAAGCGGAAAATGGCTGAAATACAGCGGCTGCTGAGCGGAGCGCGATTGAGTATGGGATATGTAAGTTATTCTGCCATGAGAGTGAAACGGTATGGCATGTCAGTGCTTGGCGATTACGATACTGTAGCCGCGGGCTGCGTCATCTTGAACGGATTGAGCAGCTCGTTAAGCTGCTGTTCGGTTAACAGCCCTTCCTTTAAGACAAGATCCCTTACCGGGACGCCGGTCTTTAAAGAGGTCTTGGCGATTTGCGCGGCTCTGGTATAACCAATATAAGGGCACAGGACGGTGGAAATTCCCACGCTTGCGTCCATGAGCTCCAGGCAGTGTTCCTCATTCGCCGTAATTCCTTCAATGCAGTTATCAATCAGCGTGGATACCGCATGAGTCAGAGTATCAAAGGAGCTGAACAGAGCATCGAACAGAACCGGCTCGAAAGCATTCAGCTCAAGCTGTCCGCTCTCTGCCGCGATGGTGATCGTCGTATCGTTGCCGATAATATTGAACGCGACCTGCGATACGACCTCGGGAATGACGGGATTAATCTTGCCCGGCATAATGGAGGAGCCGTTCTGCTTCGGAGGAAGGTTAATCTCGGCGATACCTGTCTTAGGTCCGCTTGAGAGGAGACGCAGGTCATTGCACATCTTGGAAAGATTGACTGCGCAGGACTTTAAAACTCCGGAAGCGTCCACGAAGGTATCGAGATTCTGCGTCGCGTCGAAGAGGTTCTCGGCCTGACGCAGAGGGAATCCCGCGATCTGGGAGAGATTTTCGACCGCATGCTCCAGATAGTAAGGAGAGACGTTGATTGCGGTTCCGATTGCGGTTCCGCCAAGGTTAACGGTGAGCATCTCTTTATGTATAATCCTGAGACGGATAATGTCACGCTTCAGCATGGAGGCGTATGCGGCGAACGTCTGTCCGAGGCGCATCGGAACCGCGTCCTGCAGCTGGGTACGTCCCATCTTGAGTACGCCGTCGAATTCCTCCGCCTTGCAGGTTAACGCGGCATACAGACGGTGCAGCTCTTTTTCGACTGCTTCTGCCAGAGTCAGAACGGTCAGATGGCCTGCCGTAGGAATTACGTCGTTCGTGGACTGCGCCATGTTCACATGGTCGTTCGGATGAACCAGAGTATAATCTCCCTTCGTTCCTCCGAGAAGTTCAATGGCGCGGTTGGCAATGACTTCGTTGGCATTCATGTTCGCCGATGTCCCGGCGCCGCCCTGAATTGCGTCAACAATAAATTCATCATGCAGTCTGCCGGAAATAATTTCATCACACGCGGAAATTATCGCATCGGCAATGGAAGGAGGAAGCTCGCCGGCATCCTTGTTGGTGATTGCCGCGGCTTTCTTAATTTTAGCAAGGCTGTTTATGAAAACCGGGTGAAGCCTGCGGCCGGTAATCGGGAAATTATAGGCTGCACGCAGGGACTGTACCCCGTAGTAAGCATCTGCCGGAACGGACAGGGTTCCGATGGAATCGGATTCCATTCTTGAATCTGTGGTATTCATAATGTAATGCTCTCCTTTCAATGAGCGAATCATTCATCAACGATTAGGAGAATAGCACGTTTTTGATCGGGTGTAAAGAGACGGACATGAATTGTGAAAGAATAAACAAATTGGGCGGTATGTACTTAACATTGTTTATTGAAATGAGAAAATACCTTATTAATTTAAGTCAGAGTATATTTTGCGGTTGAAAAGCAGGATTGTCGACAGTATAATAGAAATGACTGCAAAGGGGATGGATTTATTTTGGGAGGGTATTGCGTATGGATCAGATCGATCGTCAGATTTTATCGATATTAAAAAAGAACGCGAGGACTTCGCTGAAGACGATAGCGGAGAAGACGTATCTGTCTTCGCCTGCAGTGTCCGCAAGGCTGGACCGGATGGAGAAGGAAGGGATTATTAAAGGGTATTCCGTTAGACTGGATGCCGTAAAGCTGGGATATCATGTAACGGCTTTCATTAATCTGGAGGTAGATCCGGATCAGAAGCAGGTGTTCTATCCATATATGGAGTCCTGTCCGAATGTACTGGAATGCAGCTGTGTTACGGGGAATTACTCCATGCTGATTAAGGCTGCGTTTCCTTCTACCGCGGAGCTTGATCAGTTCATCGGACAGCTTCAGCGGTTCGGAAGAACCAGTACGCAGATTGTATTTTCGACGCATGTTGGACCGAGAGAGGTCGGAATTATGGATCTGCCCGCGCCGAATCCGGGAGAGTATGTCAGAGAAGAAAGAGGGAAGGAGAGGAAGGAATGATTCATATCGGAAGAAACGATGCCTGCTGGTGCGGGAGCGGGCTTAAATATAAGAAGTGTCATCTTGCGTTTGACGAGAGACTGCAGAAGATTGCGGATGAGGGCGGAATTGTGCCCACCCATGATATGATTAAGACACGGCCGCAGATTGAAGGGATTAAGCGCTGCGCGGTCGTGAATACCGGACTGCTTGATTATATCGGGGAGAATATCAGAGAAGGGATGAGTACAGAGGAGATTAACCGCATGGCGCATGAATATACGGTATCGCACGGTGCGCGTCCTGCGGATCTCGGCTATGAGGGATTTCCGAAAAGTATCTGTACCTCGGTGAATGATGTGGTGTGTCACGGAATCCCGAGAGAGGACTGTATCTTAAGGAGCGGAGATATTATTAATGTAGACGCGACAACCTGCCTTGACGGATATTACGCGGACGCGTCAAGAATGTATCTGATCGGGAGCGTAACGCCCGAAGCGCGCAGGCTTGTGGAGGTGACAAAAGAGTGCATGTATCGGGGAATCGCGGCGATTCGTCCGTGGGGAAAGCTCAATGACATCG
>DVNP01000022.1 GCA_018714285.1 Candidatus Caccomorpha excrementavium
TAACTGCGAAGCAGCCGCTGTGACTGCGTCAGTAAAGGGAAAGAGGAGACTGCAATGGAATTGAGACGATACCAGCCGGAGGACGTTCATGAGATTATCAGCCTGTTCTATCATACGGTTCATACGGTGAATGCCGCGGATTATACGCCGGAGCAGAGGGATGCATGGGCGCCAAAGGAACAGGATGCATCTGAATGGAATCAGAGATTATCCGGACATTATACCCTGACTGCATGGGAGAACGGGCGCATTGTCGGATTTGGAGATATGGATGAGACCGGGTATTTTGATCATCTGTATATTCACCGGGATTATCAGAGACAGGGGATTGCGGCTGCCGTCAGCGATGCGCTGGAGGAATATGCAAGGGCTTTGGGTCTTGGGGCGATCACGGTACATGCCTCCATAACGGCAAAACCGTTCTTTGAAGCGCGCGGCTATCGGACGCTTGGGAAGCAGAGCGTGGAGAGGAGAGGACAGATGCTTACGAATTATGTGATGGAGAAGAAGCTTTCGGAGGAATGGTGACAAAAGCATGGGAGAGGAATTCAGACAGTTGACAGAGGACAGGATATACATCAGAGGAACGAAGAACGCGCTGTCGATTCTTCGGGAGAATGGGATTCGGATCCCGGCAAACTGCAGCGGGCGCGGAAGCTGCGGAAAGTGCAGAATTATCGCGGAAGGAGAGAATATTCCGGTAAGCGCAGAGGATAGGGCGGCGTTTCGGGAGGATGAGCTTGCGGCGGGGTACCGGCTGGCCTGCCGGTTCATACCGGAAGAATGGGCCGTGATTCGGATTCCGGATGTATCGAGGATTGCGGAAGAGGACTATACGGCCGTGGATTCGTTTGCGCTTGCGGGGGATCGGGACCGGAGCCGGACCGGAATGTCCGGGAATCGAACTGAGAGCCGGGAAGGGAATTCGTCCGGAGAACAGGCCGGCCCGAAGGCCGCGGATTCCTGTGGGGATCCGATCCGCGCCGCAGCCGCGGTCTCTGCCGCCGTGGATATCGGGACGACAACGCTGGCATTCGCGGGTGTGGCGGACGATACGGGAGAGGTGATTCGTTCCGTGTCCGCAATGAATCCGCAGAGACAGTACGGAGCGGATGTGATGTCGCGCATTGCCGCTGCGGAGCAGGGTGCGGCGGAACCGATGAAGAGGGATATTCTCAGGGCAATTGCAGAGGGACTTCGCAGGATCGGTCCGGAAGAGGGACCTTATTCGGAGCGGCCGGAAAGAAAAGGAGCTCCGAAGAGAATTGCGATTGCCGGCAATACGGTTATGCTGCATCTGCTGCGCGGATATGATGTATCGGGGCTTGGCCGGGTTCCTTTCCGGGCGGTTACTCTGAAGGAGGAGAAGCTTACGGCAGCGGAGCTGTTCGGAGAGGAGAGACCGGAGGATATCCCGGAGGATACGCCGGTATCGCTGCTGCCCGGAATCTCCGCATTTGTAGGCGCGGATATTACGGCAGGGCTGTACGGATGTGATTTTTTCACGAGGAAGGATCGCGCATTTCTGCTTGATCTTGGAACGAACGGCGAGATGGCGCTGCTTTCGGACGGAGTGCTGTATACGGCTTCCACGGCAGCCGGGCCCGCGTTCGAGGGAGGCAATATCAGCTGCGGAATCGGAAGCGTGGAAGGGGCGGTATCCGATGTGTCGCTGTCAAAGGATGCTCAGGGAAGGCTTGAGAGGTGGATTACCGTAATAGGCGGCGGAAAACCCGCAGGTCTGTGCGGAACCGGGTTGATCGCCCTGGTTTCGGAGCTGAAGCGGATGGAGCTGATGGATGAAATGGGACTGCTTAATGAGGAGTATTTTGAGGACGGATTTCCGTTCGCAGGGGAAGGTCCTGATACCCTGTATCTGACGCAGAAGGATATCCGGGAGCTTCAGCTGGCCAAGGGGGCGATCCGAGCCGGAATCTCCATTCTTCTGGCAAGGGCCGGGCTGAAGGCGGAGGATATCGATCAGGTGTATCTGGCCGGAGGGTTCGGGTTCTTTCTGGACACGGAGAAGGCAATCAATATCTGCCTGCTGCCTTCCGTCTGGCGCGGGAAAATCGCGGCGGCGGGCAACAGCTGCATCGGCGGCCTGATCCGGTATCTGACGGAAGGCGGAGAGGTTCTGGAAGGGCTGTTTGACAGAAACCGGATTGTGGAGCTGAATCTGGCAGAGCAGCCGGATTTTTATGATCAATATATGGATGCTATGGCATTTGAGGAGGAATTTTAAGTGAGGATGAGGAAACGAATCATTACGGGACTGGCGGCTGTTCTGACGGCAGCGGTGCTTGCGGGCTGCGGAAGCAAGGAGACGGTTATGGAACAGTATGAGGATACGCTGGCCGTTACCATTGACGGGAAGGAGATCATGTTATCTGACGCCATGTACCAGATCTTCGGAGCGGAGGTCAACGGCGCTTATTATGAAAGCGTATACCAGAACTATTATGGAGTCAGCTTCTGGGATCAGGAGTATTCCGACGGCACCGGCGCGGATCCGGTCAGCATGAGGGATTATATGAAGGCTCAGACGATGGATTCGATTATCATGTATGAGATACTGGCTATGGAAGCCGAGAAGGCGGGAATGACACTGGATGAGGATGAGGTATCGGAATACAGGGAACAGATTGCTCAGCTGCTGAATCAGGAGGAGGAAAGCGCTGCCGAGGGAATTGAGCATGTCGGATTCACCGAGGATAATCTGGATGAGGAATTCCGGATACTGTCTCTTGCCTTCAAATACTATGAATATCTGGAGGAAGGACTGTCGGTGGACGAGGAAGCCATCCGGGCAGGCATGGACTTTGAGGATTACCGGGAATATCTGACAGAGTACCTGTTCCTTGCAACCTCTTACCTTGACGAGAACTTTGAACGGGTTGAGCAGACAGAGGAAGAGAAGGCCGCCGGCCGGGAGACGATGGAGGAGGCGCTTGGGATGGCGGATGACGGGATGACCTTCGATGAAATTGTAACGGCAATCGGGGGCAGCGGACTCAGCACGGGCACAAGGAATTTTACGCGGGATTCCGTATCTGTAGACAAAGACTATATTGACGCGGCGATTGTGCTTGAGGTGGGCGATCATACCGGAGTGGTAGAGACGGACGACGGATATTATATTATCCGCCTTACATCGGATGATTCCGATAAAGTCTATGAGACGGCAGTCGAGGAAGCGGTCAGCCTGGCAGTCAGCGAGGCATTTTATGAGAAATATAACGAGATCAGAGAAGGGTATCAGGTGGTTGTGAACAGTGAAGTCTGGGACGGGCTTCCGTTCGGTGAGATCACACTGGAGAGTACAGGAGCATAGAAAAACGGATCGGATCAATTGGCCGGATAAGATTCTTAATAAGGTTCTTATCCGGCTTTTTGTATGCCGGAAGTCTTCAAACTTTCATTGATATGTATCTGTTATTTTGGTATGATAGAGAATACAAATCAATATACTGCAGCCAGATATAGACAGCGGGCAGTATGAATGAAAGGAGAAGGTTCATGGGTGAGAATGATTCAAAGAACCGGGGAACATTCTGTTATGATGGCAGAACCATACAACAGAATATGGACAGAGAGGCTCTGTCTCCAACTGTGCTGACGGTGCAGGAAGAGACGGAGCCTTTTTCTTTGGACCATCCTGCAGGGCGCGGCGGGCATGGTTCGAAGAGAGGGAGGGCTCTGACGTTGTATCCCGAATCGGCCCCGTTTCAGGAAGAAAAATCAGCGCTGCGGGTAGCCGCTTATATCCGGGTATCGACAGACAACTGCGATCAGAAAGATTCCTATGAAGCTCAGCAGCAGTATTTCATGGAATTCCTTACGGAACATCCCATGTGGAGATCGGCGGGAATCTATGCCGATTACGGGATCTCAGGCACGACCCGGGAACGGCGCAGGGGGTTTAACCGTCTGCTGAGACACTGCGAGGAAGGACGCATTGACCGGATCGTTACCCGATCCATTTCACGTTTCGCAAGGAACACAAGGGACTTTCTGCGGGCGCTTGCGATTCTGAAAGAGTATCATGTTACAATTGTTTTTGAGAAAGAGCAGATTGATACGGCAATCGTTCAAAGCGATCTGATGATAACGGCCTTCGGAGCGCTTGCTCAGGAGGAAAGCCAGAGCATTGCGGCGAATGTCAGGAAGGGAATCCGGTACCGTTTTCCAAGAGGCGAAATGCGGAATGTTGTAATCTATGGGTATCGATATGCGGCAGGAGAAGATGCGACAGAACGGATGGAGAGCGGATATACGCGCAGAAGGGTAGAGATTGTGGAGGAGGAAGCAGCGATTGTGAAACGAATCTATATGGAAGCGGCAGAGGGCAGGGGGTATACGGAGATTGCGAGAGGACTGAATACGGACGCGGTTCCGGGACCAAGAACTCCAGTGAGCATTCTGCGGAGCAAACAGGACGAAACTCCGGCCGGAACGCTGAATCCTGGTCTTGACGAAGGCTGGACGGCAAGGCATGTCAAACAGATTCTGATGCTGGAACGGTACTGCGGAGACGCTCTTTTGCAGAAAACGTTCACGCCCGATTATAAGACTCATAAATCAGTCTGGAATTACGGCGAGCTTCCCAGATATTACATTGAAGATAATCATCCGGCTATTATCAGCAGGGAACTGTTTGCTGCCGTGCAGAAGCTTCTGAACCAAAGAAGCTTCCGGGGGGAAAAACGGCCGGTCTATCCGTTCTCCGGCCGGATCGTCTGTACACAGTGCGGCCGGTTCTATGTTACAAGGAACCGGAAGGCAAGGCCGGTCTGGAGCTGCGGCTCCACCGGAAGAAATACGGGGAAGGTCATCTGCCGCGCCGCCCGAATCTATGAGGATCGGCTGATATCCGTCTGCCGGAGGGCAGCAGCGAAGCGCTTCGGAGTGATTGCAGAGAAGACATGCAAAAAGGAGCGAACCGAAGAAGAAGGCATTCGTGCAGAGTGGTTTGGAAAAGAGCATATCAGGACAGGGTATGCCGGGACGGGGGATTCCGGGAAAGAGAGACTGATACCGGATGATCCGATTTATACCGGGATTGACTGGAGCTTTGTCACAGGCGGCGGGGATCCGGTCAGAGAGCTTCTGCGAAGAATGGAGCGGATTCATCTGGCAGATGAGATGGAACGTGATCTGACATTTCTGAAACAGCAGATTGCCGCGGCGGAGGATGAAATCAAGAAAGAGCGGAAGAACGGGGAAATGATGAGACCGGAAGAAGGGGCGGCTTATTTAACGGAACCGTCAGCCTGTACGGCAAAGAGGCTTCAGATTGCGCAGGAGAAACAAAAGAGACTGCTCAGGCAAAAGGATAAGCTTGAACAATTCTGGAATGATCTGGAGGCTGATTATGAACTGCGAAGAGAAGCCATTGCGTGGATGAAAACACTGCCAGACGGGAAGGCAGGGATGGAAGAGCTTCTGATCGGGCTGACAGGCAGGTATTTGAAAGCATTTATTCTTCGCATCGAGGTGATATCGCCGTCCGAATACAGGATACGCTGGTTTGACGATACTTGGACGGCGACAGAGACAGACAGTTCTGAAGAATTAGGTTATATATGAGATTAAGAAACGCGGAAGGAAAGAACATATGAAGGCAAAAACAATAACAGGGGACTTGAGAGATTATTCAGAAGGAGTCAGAAAAAATAACGTCAGCATTATACCGGCAACCAAGAGATGCATGCAGAACGGAGATCATTTTCGAAAGGCGCAGTCGCTTCGGGTGGCAGCCTACTGCCGTGTCTCGACGGAAGAAGAGAGCCAGCAGAATTCCTATGCCGTTCAGAAAAGCTATTACACCAGTCTGATACTGTCAAGACCGGGCTGGGAAATGGCCGGTGTCTATGCCGATGAGGGCAAATCCGGCACCACCCGAAAAAGCAGGGTTCATTTTAATCGTATGATGGAAGATGCCAGAGAAGGGAAAATTGATTATATTATTACCAAATCCATCTCCCGCTTCGCGCGGAATACCGTGGACGCTCTGGACTGCATCCATGAACTTCAGCGGCTGCGGCCTCCGGTCGGTATCTACTTTGAACGTGAGAAAATCGATACCATGAATCAGAACAGCGAAATGTTCCTGACATTCTACTGTTCCATGGCTCAGGAGGAAAGCCATTCCATCTCGGAGAATATCAAATGGGCGCTCCGCAGGAAAATGGCGGAAGGCAAGCCCCAGATCAACCTCAGGAGGATGCTGGGATATGATCAGAGCAAGGACGGAGAGTGGATTATTAATGAAGAACAGGCAGTCATCGTATGCTATATTTTCGGCCGGTTCCTGCAGGGAATCTCTGCAAACCGCATTGCCCGGGAGCTGAACGAATCGGGAAGAAGAACCGTCAATGGCAATCTTTGGAGAGCGGATGGTATTCTTGATATTCTCCGCAACGAAAAATATGTGGGAGATCTGCTTATGCAAAAGACCTATACGGAATCTTTCCTGACTCATAAATCAATCAAGAATACTGGCGAAGTAACCCAGTATTTCAAGGCAAACCATCATCCCGCGATTATCAGCCGGAAAACCTGGGATAAGGCGCAGGAAATTCTGCAGAACAGACGGCGCAGCATGAACCGCGCGGCTAAAACAATCCATACCCGGGAAGGGGATATTCTGATTGAAACCGAAGAAAGACAGGACAGTATTTCACAAAAATCCCACTGCGGCGCTATTCCATCTCCTTTCACCGGACTGGTGTGCGGGAACTGCGGAGAGAAATACCGGAGACTTACCTACCACTGCGCCGCGTCCAATTATACAGACGAGCGGGCAAGGCCGGAAACATCCGATCAAACGGAGGAAGCGTACGAGAACTTTTTTGATTTCTCATACGGCGTGTGGAAATGCCGGGGAACGGCAAGAAACCGACTGGCCGATCCATCCGCCGCCCGGTCCTGCCACTGCGCCGCCCTGATTGAAATCTCCATGGAACAAAGCTTCATGGAAATGCTGTACCGTATCCGGCGCGACTGCCAGCTTAACGGAGAAGACGCGGACATTGCCCGCTCTTTTCGGCGTCTGTATGAAATCGTCCGGAACAAGGAGGTCAACAGCGGATTTATCGAGCAGAAGCTCGAACTTCTTAAGCTGGAAATAGACCGTCTGGACGCAGCCTGCCGGGATGCATGCATCAAACAGGAAGCAGCCGCCAGCGCGGCCGGCATCTACCTTGCGGCAGATATCGATATTACACAGATTGCGGATGAGAGACTGCTGGAACGGGGAAGGGCGGCCGGAGGCGGAATGGGGGATGCGGTTTGGGATGCGGCCGGAGGCAGATCGGGGTCTGGGGGAATGGGTCGAGATACGGCCGGA
>DVNP01000181.1 GCA_018714285.1 Candidatus Caccomorpha excrementavium
CGTTACTGTGCTTACAAAATCTAAAAGTGCTTTCATAGGACAATCCCTTCCTTTTTTTTTCTTTCATTATACTACAAAAAGGCGGGATGTTCATAATTTATTCATTCATGCGTTTGTCGTGACCTGCTTAAGACAAACTGCAGGCATAAAAAAAGGGGCTTTCTATTTCCCGACAGCCCCTTATTGATCTTATGGTACGCAAGCCAGTAAGAGAGTATACCAATGACTACCTATACATTTCTGAAAACATCTTTGTACAAACAGAGCCTCATATCCATCATAAAATGAAAAATCCGGGAGCCAGAACCTGTCCTCTGACAAGCCCCGACTCCTGGAAATCCCTTGTTTTCTACACTTTTTCGCTATCTTATTCTTTGACTTTTGACATCAATACAACTGTCTCCACATGGCTCGATTGCTTCAGATTGACGTCAGATTTTTGCGATCGTTCGAGGGAATTTATCAGAGCGTTTTTTGTCTTAAAACATACCAATTTTTACCGTTATCCGTTCTCGGAAACAGTTCAAAAACCTTGCTTCTACCTATAATACACAAAGTCACAGATTTGCTGACCATCTCAAGACTTCAGTCTGAAAGAACAAGTCCAAAATCCCATCGTCTCAACCCGCCAAGCTTCAGTCATTGATCCGCCAGTGACCATATCGTTTCCCACCGACACGTTCGATTTTCCCATCATTCTTCAGTTTATCCAGTGCACGATAAACAGTTCTTAGCCCTGCATTCAAGCTCTTCGCCATTTCAGATGCCGTTGATGCCGGATTATTATGAATGAGCTTCAAAATTTCAAATTCCAAAGTGCCAAATTCCAAACTGCCATTTGGCACTTTGGAATTTGGCAGTTTGGCGCTTTGGAGCGCATTAAACTTTACCATGATGTCCTCACCGTGAACAATGTACTCTGGCTCACCTGCACCGAGATTTTTGCAGGCATCACATATTTTCTGAATTCCACGCCCCCAGCTTTCAATATAGCCTGCTCGGTAAAACACTCTGGCTATATCTGGATTAAAAGGCTTTGAGGAATGAGTCTCCAGCAAAGTTTCTGCCGTCCAGCCAAAAGGAAGCAGGCTGCTGTTGCTGATATACATCGCATCCTCATCAATGCGAATTTGAATCGGATTATTGTCAGCCCAATTGCAATGAATCAAAGCGTTATAAACTGCCTCGCGCACTGCATCACGGGCAAAAGGATAGGTTTCTACCCTTGTTTCTTTATGATAGGAAACTGCTGCCTTCAGATATTTCAAATAAATCAAGTCAATCACTCTATCTGCCATCAGCAGTAGTGAGCCATGCACCTCGTCTTGATACAGAAGCTCGCTACCCTCAAATTTTCCAATTTTTACATAGCAACCACTGATAATCTTCTCAGCATAACGGTAGAAACAGAGCGCTCCGGCTCTTTTCAGTTTATTATTAACCAGCAGATCGAGTTTGTCCAAAAGCTCTGCATTTGGTATATTCAAATCCTCTTTCGTCATGCGTCCGCTGCGAAGCGCCTCGCGGCGGAAAATGTCAAAACTCTCTTTATCTAAATCATCAATCATGATATTAGATACCGTTGCTGCATCCCACTTCATTCCTGTCTTTGACATTAGGAAATTTGTCAGGGCATTACCACGGAGCTGCTGCTTTGTACTTCCACTGCGATAATGATATTCACCATCATAGTTGACAGGAAATGCCCACGGTGATACCACGATTTCGATATATTCTAAGTCATTTTCAGTAAGGAGATTTACATCCGCAACGATGCCTAATTTGTTTTGGATTTTGTTCGGAATATCCTCCATCAGCTTCTTGGCATCACTGACGCCAATGACAGTACCATCGTCCTGCTTACCAATATAAATCCTGCCTCCTTGCGCATTGGCAAAACCGCATATCCATTTCAGATATTCATCGCGCCATGATTCTTTATATTCTATGTTCTGGCTTTCTGCCATAATGCGTTCACCTCCAAATTATTATTGTCGTCATTAAACATCATCCAATTCGTAAAATGACAGCCTTATGAAACATTCACATACCTCTGCGCGGATCTAACAAAACTCTATCTTTGATACAATGTGCCTTTGAGGGGACTGCGCTCCAATACCCGTAAAAAGGCTTGATTTCAGAGCTTTTGCGGCTTCCGGCGGGCGCAATCCGGCCTGAATAACTGTGCTGATATACTATTAATGTAGCCACACTCATATGGGCTGCGCCTCCTTTCCGACACCCCTGAATGGAATCCTTAAAAAGTGTTCTATCCTTAAATTGTTTTGGAAACTTTAAAAGGTTTACTTTATCATCTTTTTAAGCAGCGACTTGCAGCTGAATTCATGCTGTATGCAACAGGTCGGAACATCATGAAGTATCATCGGTTTTTACAACATGAAATCGAGAAATAGGAAGGGAAAAAGGGACAGAAAGCAGCTTAGGAGATGGAGTGCTTCACAAAATCCAAACAAGGGGTTTTTGCGCCCTGAAATAGAGAACATAAAAAGAAAGAGATCATTCCATAAAAATCTGGAGCTTTATAAAAGCCTGGATTTTACAGGATGGTCTCTTTCGTACAGCTCAGAGATCAAAAATCAGTATTAACCGACAGCCCCCGGAATTCCTATTCCTCCCAGCGCAGCCGGTGAAGCTCCCCCTGCCTGTTCATATGTTTGAATCCGCCCTGCCTGAGCGCTTCATACAGCACAATGGCAGCGGAATTCGACAGATTCAGCGAGCGGAATTCTCCCATCATGGGAATCCGGATACAATTCTTCTGATTCGCGACCAGCAGCTCCTCCGGAATCCCCGCGCTTTCCTTCCCGAACATCAGGTAACAGTCCGGCTCGTAATGCACTTCCGTATAACACTGTTTTGCCTTTGTCGTTGCCATATAGATTACGGCGTTCGGATTCCTGTCAAGGAAATCCTCATAATTCCTGTAGACGGCAACGTCCAGCGCTTTCCAGTAATCCATTCCCGCTCTTCTTAAGTGCTTCTCGTCCAGAGAAAAGCCAAGCGGCTCAATCAGATGCAGCCTCGTTCCGGTTGCCGCGCAGGTTCGTCCGATGTTGCCGGTATTGGCCGGTATCTCGGGCTCCAGCAGTACAATATTCATGATGTCCTTCTTTCTATTTCTGCTCTTCCTTCAGCCGGCCGACAAACCTCTCCAACCGCTGCAGCGCCTTCTTCAGGTTATCAATCGAATACGCGTAGGAGATTCTTAAGAAGCCTTCCCCGCACTCCCCGAATGCGGTCCCCGGAACCACGGCGACCTTTTCCTCCGTCAGCAGTCTTGTCGCGAATTCGTCCGACGTCATATGGAATTCCCTGATGCACGGGAATACATAGAATGCTCCGCGCGGCTCAAAGCAGGGAAGCCCGATCCGGCGAAGCTCATGCACCAGAAAGCGTCTTCTCTTATCATAGGCGTCCCTCATCATCTCCACATCCGGATCTCCGCTGCGGAGCGCCTCCACTGCCGCATACTGACTTGTGGTCGGCGCGCACATAATCGCGAACTGGTGAATCTTAAGCATCTGCGCGATAATCGCCGCAGGCCCTGCGGCATAGCCGAGCCTCCAGCCTGTCATCGCGTAGGATTTGGAAAATCCGTTAATCAGAATGGTTCTCTCCTTCATTCCGGGCAGAGAGGCAATCGAGACATGCCGGCCTCCGTATGTCAGCTCGGAATAGATCTCATCCGATATCACATACAGATCCTTTGAAACCACAACCTCGGCAATCTCCTTCAGATCCTCCTCTCCCATCACGGCTCCCGTCGGATTGTTCGGATACGGCAGAATCAGGATCTTGGTCTTATCGGTAACCGCAGCCAGAAGCTCCTCCTTTGTCAGCCTGAACTCATTCTCCTCCTTCAGCTCGATGATAACCGGAACTCCGTCCGCCAGCTGGACGCAGGGCAGATAGGAGACATAGCTTGGCTGCGGGATCAGTACCTCGTCTCCCGGATCGAGCATGGCGCGCAGGCCGATATCAATCGCCTCGCTCCCGCCTACGGTTACAATCATCTCATGATTCGGATCATACGACAGACCGCATCTGCGGCGCAGATAATGAGCAATCTCAATCTTCAGATCCTTTAATCCCGCGTTCGAGGTATAGAAGGTCCGTCCCTTCTCAAGCGAATAGATTCCCTCTTCCCGGATATGCCACGGCGTATCAAAATCCGGCTCTCCGACGCCCAATGATATGGCATCCTTCATTTCACTGACAATATCAAAGAACTTGCGGATCCCGGACGGCTTAATCTCTGCGGTTTTTTTGCTTATCGGATCTCTCAAGGCGTAATCAGCATCCTTTCTTCCTGGTTTTCCTGCACGAGCGGAAGGCCGTGCTCCTTATACTTCTTCAGCACAAAATGGGTTGCCGTACTTAAAACAGCCTCCATGGGAGCAAGCTTACCTGAGACAAAATTAGCCACTTCGCGCATGCTCCGCCCTTCAATAATAACGGTAAGGTCAAATCCGCCGGACATCAGATAGACAGACTCCACCTCGTCAAACTTGTAGATCCGCTCCGCGATCCGGTCAAAGCCCTGACCCCTCTGAGGCGTTACCTTCACCTCAATCAGAGCCGTCACTCTCTCATCCTGTGTCTTATCCCAGTTAATCAGAGTGGGATATCCGCAGATAATCGTATCCGCCTCCAGCTCCCCAATCAGCCTCGTAATCTCCTCTTCCGTTGAACCGAGCATAATTGCCAGCTCCTTCGGCGTGAGCTTGCTGTTCTTATCAATGGCCTTCAATATCTTTTCCTTCAGCATAATCTCCTCCTGTTCCTGCATTCCGGGCTCTTCGGCCCGGCGCCATAATCCTGTCATACTCATCTCCCCTTACCGGCTCCAGATACCGGAGCCCGTCCCCGTTATACGCCACGCGGTCCCGTCCGGCATGCAGCCGCCCAATCACCGCCCATGGAATACGGCGCGCCCAAAGCTCCTTTGCCAGCTCTTCCGGCCGATCCGAGACAATCAGCGAGCATCCGCCGGAGAGCAGCCGGTAGGGCGATATATCAAAATATTCGCAGATCTCAATCGTTTCCTGACGAAACAGGATCTTCGAAAGCAGGATATCCATTCCCGAATTCTCCGCCTCTCCCAGCTCCCAGAGCGCGCCGAAGATTCCGCCCCGGCCTGCCTCAAGGAACCGGGATGCTCCCGCCTGCCTCGCGGCCTCTTCTTCCTTCCCGACAGACAGCAGAGCCTCAAACTGCCCGCAGCCGTCCAGGAATTCCTCCGAATAGCGCGACAAAAGCTCCTTCCGCCGCTGCACCGACAGCAACAGGCTCCCCGACATTCCCGCAAATTTTGTCTGTATAATATAACGCGTCCTGCCTTCCGCTTCCCGCATATCCGTCCTCCCTTCAGCGGCCTGCTCCTCCTGTTGTAATCTGCGCGGGAGAAGCCGCATAGCTGCTTTTGTTCACCAGCTCTCTGCCGGCCTCCTCTCCGTCGATCAGAATCACCTTATACAATTCTGCCTCGTACCCGTTCTTCGCTTCCTGCGTCACCTCAAAGTACCCTGCCGGCTTCGAGGAATCCACGGTAATGACCGGATCTCCCGGAATGATTTCCTTCACGATAACACTCTCAAACCGGATCTGGCGGTTCTCTCCTCTTGTCTCTTCTCCCCAGATTCTCACCGTCAGCTCGCCGTTCTTCGTCTCTGCTTCGACGTACACGGGAACCTCTGACGAATTCACGAACCGGAAATCCTTATACCCCCATGCAATCGCGGCGTCTCTTGCCAAAGGAACATACCCGACGGTCATGGAATGCGGCGTTCTCTCCGTCACGGTCAGCTCCGCGGCCAGCACCGCGTTATACAGGGTCGAAGAAAGCTGGCAGACGCCGCCCCCGACGCTTTCTACCATCTGTCCTCCCGAATAGGACCCTGCCCCCATATAACCGTTCTCCTCCGTGAAAGGTCCTATCGTATCCTGACAGGAGAATTCCTCTCCCGGATACAGAACCGTCCCGTTCAAACGCTCCGCCGCGTTCGCAAGATTATTCGCCCTTGCCGTATTCTCCTCCCGGAATACCGTCGTATAGCTTCCGGTCAGCGACCGGCACCGCATGGCAATCCCGGTTGTCACCGCGGGAAGCTCGGGCTGTAAGACAGCCTCCACCGTAATGACGCCCGCAGCGGCAATATCCCCGGCAGTAAGACCGGATACCGCTTCCAGTATCCGCTTTCCGGTCTCGGGTATCAGCAGAGACTTCCCCTGCTCATGCTCCGTATAGAAAAAACGGCCGTCCTTCCTGCTGACCGACGCATTCTCCGGCGGCACCAGGAACATCTCCGCCTGTTCCTTCAGCCAGGAGATCACAGCCTCTTCGGACAGCTCTCCCGTCCATTCCAGATGATACCGGCCTTCCTCTGCCGCTTTCCGTTCCCGGTATCTTGTATACAGACCCGCGCGGTTCCCAATCGCAAGAGCCTCCCAAACCGGAATCTCCCTGGCGTGAAGTCCAAGTACCGCAAGAGTACATTCACATTCGATTCTCCCCTGTTCCTCTCCGTGAACCAGAACAAGACGCGTCCCTGAAAGCTCTCTGATCCTCTCTTCCACTGCCAGCTTCGCTTCCCCGGCCGTCATATTCCCGACATCCACACCGCCGATCCGGACTCCCGGCGCAATCACCGGTTCCCGAAACCAAAAAAACCACACAACCAGCATAACAGCCGCACAGACCGACACCGGAATCAAACTCCGCGCGGCTCTTCTTCTCTGCTTCATCCGATATGACGGACGCCGTCCTCTCCTTCTTCTCTTCCCTGACAATGTATTCCAAAAAGGGAAACCTTATACATCCTACGCGAAGGCGCTTACCAGCATCGGCAGGATCATAGAAATTACCAGTATCACAATAATCACAACCGCAAAGGCTCTCTGCGTTTTCCTGCTGCGGAAATTCATCATAGCTTACACGACCTTTCCTAACGTTAAAATCTTCCCAGTTTGACCTCTATTTTATGATACTTCGCCAAATCTAGCAAGTACTTTTTTGCTTTGCCGTCATCGGCCCGGACTTCTTTATCCGGCAGATCAGCGTTCGCTCCCACGCTTCCTGCCTCCCTTCTTCCCGGTCTCCTTCCGATCCTTCCCCGGGCACAGATCCGCCAGGAAGCAGCACTCACATTTCGGGCTTCTTGCCGTACAGATCTCTCTTCCCAGCGTTATCAGCTGCATATTGATGCGGATCCAGTTCTCCTTCGGAAGCACCTCCATCAGATCCTTCTCTATCTTCTCCGGATCCGTCTCCGCGGTAAAATCCAGCTTCCCGCTGATCCGCTTCACATGAGTATCCACAACAATACTCGCATCCCCGTATACATTCCCGCGGATGACATTGGCCGTCTTCCTTCCCACTCCGGCTAACGCGGTCAGCTCTTCTATCCTCCTGGGGACCTCTCCATGGTAGGTATCCCGCAGCTCCCTGCAGCAGGCAATGATATTCTTCGCCTTATTATGATAGAATCCGGTCGGCCTGATATCCTGCTCCAGCTCTTCCAGATCCGCGGATGCGAACGCTTCCACGGAAGGATACTTCCGAAACAGATCCTTCGTTACAAGATTTACTCTCTCATCCGTACACTGCGCGCTCAGAATCGTGGCAATCAGCAGCTGCCACGGCGTTTTGTATTCCAGCGAACACATGACATCCGTCCCGTACTGCCCGTCAAGCCGCCTTAAAATCTCGGCGATCCTCTCCTGTTCTTTCTTTGTTAATCGTTTCTTTGGCATAATCTGCGCTCCTCTCCGGCCGGATACCGTATCACCGCGGCTCCGTAATCTATCGGGCTCCGATTGCCGTAATCAAACATCAGGAATGCTTCCCCGCGTACGGCCTGCCCGCGCTCTGCCGTCTTCTCCGGCGAATAATAGAAATGATGCAACCAGGTATGCGACCGCAGTCCCCGCTCCCCCGCGTCATAGATTCTCTTCATTTCATCCCGCCACGCTTCCTGCGCGGCAGCGAATTCCGGACGGCTCTTCGGACGCTCCCTTCTACAGAAGTCATACATCAAAAGCTCGTCCCACGCGCCGGCCGCCTCCGGGTCCCCCTCTCCAATCCTCTCCCTGCCAAACAGTCTCAGCTGCGAATACGTTTCCTGCCTTCCAAGGTTCCTGCCATACAGCCCGTTCCTATCATAGAATCCGGCCAGCGCTTCATACAGATCGAACGGATTGACGAAGAAATGCTCCAGATACCGGACGGAATACGAAAATTGTCCGCTGTTATAGTATACCTCGAGCATATCCTCGATTTTCTTAAGACGGATTATATCCCCGAATGTCAGCCATTTCGTATACAGCACCTCATAAGGCGGCCCGGAGTGCGCCGTAATCCCGTAAAGTTCTGCCTCCTCCTTCATCGCCGTCCCTCCAAGCAGCTTCAGGAAGCCGAGCTGAAGCTGATGTGGGCGCATGGCGTAGACTTCGGCAAAGGAATTCCGGAAGGAGGCATAATCTTCATACGGAAGCCCCGCAATCAGATCCAGGTGAAGATGAATCCGTTTTCCCGCCCTAAGCCGGCGCACGGCCGTCTCTAGCCGCCTCCAGTCGGTCCGGCGCCGGATTGCTTTCAGCGTATCCGGATTCACGGACTGCACGCCGATCTCGAACTGAATCAGACCGGGACGCATCCCGTCAAGCAGCGCAAGCTCCTCCTCATCCAGCAGATCCGCCGATATCTCAAAGTGAAAATTCGTCACCCCGCTG